>DATNEW010000033.1 GCA_035606695.1 Gemmatimonadaceae bacterium | reverse complement strand
CGCACCGAACTGCTCTTTCTGATAGCGCGCGCGCCGAACGAACGGCACGTTCGGTCCGAGTCGCTCGTTGGTGCCGTATCCGAATGCACTGCCCTGGAGCTCGTTGGTCCCGCCGCGCGTAACGACGTTCACACCGGCGCCGGCGAAGCTGCCCTGCCGGACGTCGAACGGCGACACCGACACCTCGTATTCCTTCACGGCGTCGAGCGGAATGACTTTGCCGCCGTAGAGAGCCCCCGCGGCGAGATTGCTGGACGGCACCTCGTCGCTGACGCCATCGATGCGAATGCTGTTCGTGCGCGGGCCGGCGCCGGACGGCGTCACGGCGAATCCCGTCGACATCTGCGGCACGAGTCGAATGAGATCGTAGAGATCTCGATTAATCAACGGAACTTGATGAATTAGCGAGTCCGGGAGCAGCGTCTCGATGCCGGTGTGCCTGCGCGAGAGCACGCGGTCGCGTGTCGCGCGCGTTTCCACGGATGGAAGCGACACCGTGCGCGCCGCCATCACGATGTCGATCTCGAATCGCTGGCCCAGGCTCAGGTAGATGCCCGTCTTCGCGCTGCTCTGGAGTCCGACGCGCCGCCCTGTGACAGCGTACGGACCGCCGATCTCCAATCCGCTGATCAGGTATCGACCGTCGGCGCGAGAGGTCGCGCGCATGGTGCTGCCCGTCGCCCGATTGGACGCGATCACCTCGATGTTGGGGAGTCCCCGCCCATGCTCGTCCAGAATCCGTCCGGCGATCGTCGCCGTCACCGGACCCTGCGCGTTCGTGCCGTTTCTTGCATCCGCTGCACTCGCTGCGCGCGCGTCGTGCGCGACCGCGCTGAGCATCGCGATCGCGGCCCAAACCACCGTCGACGACATGAGCCGGAGCCAAGCGCCAAGGCGGGCGCGACGCGACATGAATCTCCCCCGAACGGGTGCGACAGACGTTCACTGGCGGGCACGACGTGATGTGCCACCGAACGGAGAGAGGGGACATTGGACGTTGGGCCAATGTCGGATCACATGAGCTACGCCGGACGAGCCGCCGGCGTGCCGAGCAGATAGTGCAGGACGTCCTCAGCGCCGTAGCGTGTTCTCTGTCCCAGAAATTCACCGAGCGACATGAGGTCGTCACCGCTCGTCAGGAGTGGGCGCTCTTCGCCCTCGCTCTCACGCTGCTGCGGTTTCCCGACATTGGCGGTGAGGCCGTTGCACAGACATCGGCGGCCCGCCGTGTCGGCAAGATCGCCTCCCTTTGCGAGATAGTCGGCGACCGGCTCGGCGGGACAACGGTAGCCGAGCTTCCCGGATGGAAGCCGATACCCGGTGCGCAAATACCCCAGATCGCAGACGCGTCGGCGCGTTTCATCCTGGAACGCCGCACCGTCGACTTCCACGACCTTGAATGGATATCCCGTCGGCGATGCGCGCGGATCGGTGACGACGCGGACGGCGTTGGCGCGCACGCCATCGAGCACGCGACGCTTGAGCTCCGGCGTCACCCCGGATTCTTCAGAGTATGCGAACAACGTCCCGACTTGAATTCCCGTCGCTCCCGCCGCGAGCGCCGCATCCAATCCCTTCGGTGAACCCGTACCGCCGGCGAGCCAGAATGGCAACCCGAGCTCACGCATTTTTTCGAGGTCGACCTCGTCGCGCTCGCCGTAGATCGGCTCACCGCGTTCGTTCACGCGCACGTCGCCGCGTGGCGGCGCGTTGTGGCCTCCCGCGGTCGGTCGTTCGACGATGAAGCCATCAACGCGTCCGCTCGATTTTCGCGCGAGCGAGACCGCGAGCGAGTGCGCGGAGACGACGGCCAGAAATTGTGGCCGTCGCAAATCAGCGGGAATCTCCGACCAGTGCTGCCGCGGGTCGAACGTCAACCACTCCGTCTCGCTCGGCGAGAGTCCATCGACGTCGAGCTTGAGCTTTGCCGGGTGATGCTCGGCCAACGCGTCGAGCACACCGGGAATCTCTCGCGGAATTCCCGCACCCATGATCACGACGTCCACACCGGCGAGCATCGCGCCGTACAACAACGCGAGGTTCGGCATCTGCACTCTCGTCAACAGATTGATTCCGACGGGACCGTCGTGCCCTTCCTTCGCGAGCCACACTTCGACGAAGCTGGCGAGCATGCTTATGCGCTGCCGCGCGATACTCACCGACTGTTTGTACATGGGGAGCAGCCTGTACGGCGCATCGCCTCGGCCGTTCGCCAGGAAGTAGCGGCTCAGCACCAGCTCTGCGATGGAGGCGATTGGGAATTGTTCTATCGCGCGGCGCATGTGGCCTCCTGCGTCGCCATCCTGCAGGCGGCGAACGAGCAGGGTGTCGACGGCCGTTCCGGAGACGACGCCGAGTTGGCCAAGACGAGACACCGTGCGCGCGAGCACCCAATTCGAGACGCCGATGCCCATGCCGCCCTGGATGATCACGGGATGGCCGGACTTGCGAACGACAGGAGAAGCAGGAGAAGTATGCATGTCGTGGATGATCGCCACGTGCATCGCGACCCCGCTGTCGGGCGTTCTCCCAACGCGAATCAGCTGACGCGAATCAGCCAACGCGAATCAGCTGACGCGAATCAGCCGGTCGCCGCTCCCGCTTTGGCTTTCGGGAGCACGAGCGTGAATGTCGAGCCGGCGCCGTATTCACTCGACGCGAGCACGTCCCCGCCCATGCCGCGCGCGAGCTGCCGGCTGATCGACAGGCCGAGTCCCGTTCCCTCGGCCGATCGCGTGAGCTCTTGATCGCCCTGCACGAAGGGCTCGAAGATCTTGTCGAGCAAGTCGCGCCGAATGCCGGTGCCGGTGTCCGCGACCTCGATCTCCACCGTGTGATCGCGCGTCATACATCGCACGGCGATTCGCCCACGCTCGGTGAACTTCACCGCGTTCGAGAGGAGGTTGAGCATGATCTGCTCGACCTTGTGACGGTCCGCTCTCGCGACCACGCCGTCGCCGCACGGCTCGAAGGCGTACGCCAGGCCCTTTTTCTGCAGCGACGGCGCGACGAAGGTTTCGAGCGTGCGAAGGACCTCGTCGATCTTCACGTCGCAGATGCGAAACTCGATTCGGCCCGACTCGAGCTTCGCGAGATCGAGCACATCCTCGATGAGCCGCAGCAGCGTCTCCTGGTTCTGCTTGATGCGCGCCAGGTCCGCGCGCTGTGGCTGACTCAACTCGCCGCGGATGCCCAGATCGAGCAAGTCGACGTAGCCGGCGATCGCATTGAGCGGGGTTCGAAGCTCGTGACTCATCGTCGCCAGGAACACGCTCTTCGCGCGATTGGCCTGTTCGGCATGCTGCTGCGCGACGCGTGAGGTCTCGAGCGACTGATGCAGCTCGTCGTTCGTCTGCTCGAGCTCTTCCTGAAGGGACTGCGCCTCCTCGATCTGCTGCTCGAGCTCGGCGGCTTGCTCCTGCAAAAGCTCCGACAGTTCGCGCTCGGCGCGGCGCAGGCGATTCGACTCGGTGACGTCACGCGCGATCTTCGCGGCGCCGACGATGTTGCCCTGGTCGTCACGAATCGGCGACACGCTGAGCGACACGTCGATGAGCGTGCCGTCCTTTCTCATGCGCACCGTTTCGAAATGGTCGATCCGCTCGCCCCGCGACAGGCGTGCGACGATCTCGGTCTCCTCATACTGCCGATCGGGGGGAATGAGGATGAGCACCGATTGGCCCCGCGCTTCTTCCGCGGTGTAGCCGAACACGCGCGTGGCGCCGCCGTTCCAGCTGCGGATGACGCTGTCGAGCGTCTTGCCGATGATGGCGTCGTCCGACGAGTCGACGATCGCGGCGAGCCAGCGTGCGGGATTGTTCGCCCAGAACTCGGTTCCGGGCGGCGACGGCGTGTCGGGTGGAAGCATCGGCGCTCCTGGGTATGCGGCGATCCGATCGAGGTGACTCCCGAAGGTGAATTCTCGGAGATGGACGCGCGCTCCTCAAGAGGTCGGGCGCGGAAGAGTTTGTCACATTCGCCCCCAATCCCGGGCAACGGGGGCGCGGTGGTCTGTCGAGGCGTCCGGACTCTTGACAGCCGCGGCCCATGACATAGAATGTCATGGTCATAACATAGACAATCTATGTCAACATCCCGCGCCGCCATCGAACGTGAGCCCATCCCGCCGGGGACGCTCGACATGCTCATCCTCAAGACGCTCGCCCGCGCCGGCGCGAACCAGCTGCACGGGTTCGAGATCGCCCAAGCCATTCATCAGCGCTCGCGATCCGTGCTGCACGTCGAGGAGGGATCGCTCTATCCCGCCCTGCAGCGCATGCTCATCAAAGGATGGATCGCCGGCGAGTGGGGCCATACGCCCGAGCGGCGGCGCGCGCGGTATTACCGCCTGACCCCGGCCGGCAAGAAGCAGCTCGACCGCGAAATCGCCTCCTATACCCGCGTGGCCGCGGCCGTCACGCTCATCATTCAGCCCACATGAGGCTGCCATGACACTCCACGAGGTATGGTCCCGGCTCACGTTTCCTTTCCGGCGGCGGCGCATCGCACGCGAACTGCGCGACGAGATGGCGTTGCACGTCGACCTCCGCGCGCAACAACTGCTCGAGCACGGAGGTGAGACGAGTGCAACGCTCAGCACCACCGACGCGTCGCTCGCCGCGCGCAGACAGTTTGGCAATGCCACACGCATCGAAAGCGCGGCCCGCGACGCATGGGGATGGCACTGGCTCGATGGATTCGGGCAGGATCTGCGATACGTCGCGCGACAACTCGCGCACACACCGGTGTTCGCGATCGTCGCGATCGCCACCATCGCGATCGGCGTCGCACTGAACGCCACGGCATTCACGTTCTACGACGCGGTCGTCCTGAAGCCTCTCCCCGCGCGCGATCCGGGCAACATCGTTCGCATCGTCGAGAATGCGGGCGTCAGCTCGCTCGCAGAGTTGCCGTACGCTGCCTACGACGTGCTCGACCGCCGGTCGCGGACGATGACGTCGGTCACGCTCGTGACGGCGCCGCAAGCTCTCATCGCGACACTGCCCGGCCGCCCGACCGAAGAGGCCACGATCGTCAATGCGCGATTCGCCTCGTCAAACTTTGCTCATTCCCTGGGGCCGGAGACATTCGCGGGACGGTGGTTCGGTCAAGGCGAAGACGCGGTGGCCGTGCTCGATCACGGATTCTGGTCGAGAACGATGCATGCGGATCCGCACGTGGTCGGACAACGCATCACGATCCACGACCGGGTGTTCACCATCGTCGGAATCGCCGGCGAACGCTTCGCGGGAACGGGCATCCCCGCGACCGCGCCGGACGTCTGGCTGCCCACGTCTTCCCTTCCCGCGCTCGTCGGGAGCGACTGGCGCTATGACGGTCGTCCGCACTGGCAGATCATCGCGCGGCTCGCCGCCGGCGCTTCCCTGGCGCAGGCCAACGCTGAGCTCCAATCGCTGGGCGCCGGCATTCCGGACAGTGTCGGAAAGCCGCTCGCGCTCGTCGCAACGCACGCGACGTTCTTCCAGGCCGACGGCGGCGAATTCGAAGTCTTTAAACAAGTCAGCGCGGCGTTCATGGTGGCGCTCGCCCTCATTCTGTGCATCGCCATCGTCAACCTGATCAACCTGTTCGCTGCCCGGAACGCCGCGCGCGAGCGCGAGATCGCGGTGCGGCTCGCCCTGGGAGCGAGCCGAGAACGCATTGCGCGGCAGCTCGCGAGCGAAAGTGTGCTCCTGGCCGTATGTGGCGGCGCCCTCGGCCTGCTCGTCTCGCGCGACGCGGCCAACTGGCTTCGCGACTGGATCTTCGCGACGATGTCGTCGATCAGCGGCGGCTTGGTCAACGTGTTCCTCGACCTGAGCGTCGACTGGCGCGTTACGCTGTACACAGTCGCCCTCTCGGTCGCGATCGGACTCGCCGTGGGGCTCTGGCCGGCTATACGCTCGGCGCGCGGCGACGCGAACGCCGTGCTGCGCGCCGGCGGCACCTCGACCGCGACGGCTGCGCTGTGGGGCGGCAGAAATGTCCTGCTCGGCGTGCAGATTGCCGCCTGCACGATTCTGCTCGCCGCGTCCGGACTCCTGCTCGCCGGCATGCGGCGCGCGCCGCGCATTGATCCCGGATTCGATACGGCGCATCAACTGATCGTATTCATGGACGGTCGATCCGTACCGTCCGAGCGCCGCGAAGCGGATCGCGCCGAGTTGCAGCGGCGGCTCGCGGCGCTGCCGATGGTGCGCGGCGTCGTGTGGACGAAGCGCATTCCACTCGATGGCACCGAGACACGCACCTTCACGAACCGGGCGGGCAGTGTCAGCGTGTCCGTCAATCACGTCGCCGAGTCCTACTTCGACGTGATGGGCGTGGCGCTCGCGCGCGGGCGATCGTTCACCGCCGACGAAGTTCGGACCGACGCACACGTGATGATCGTGAACGACGCCATGGCGCGGAGACAATGGCCGGGAGAGGACCCAATCGGCAAGACCGTGCCGCCGGGCACCGTCGCATCGGGACCCGACACGACCGCGACGTACACCGTCGTGGGTGTGGTTCCCGACTTTCGTTCTGATTATCTGTCACGCGAGAACGGCGCGACGATCTATTTCCCGTACAACTTCACCGGCCCGTACGGCGCATACCTCGTCCGCACGCGAGGCACCCCGTCGTCGGCGATCAATGCCGTGCGCGTGGCGATCAGCGCCGTGTCGCCAACGGCCGAGGCCAACACACACATCATGACGATGGTCGGCGGCCCGATGGCGTTGCAGCGATTGATGGCCGAAGCGCCGGGTACGGTCGCGCTGGCGCTGGCGCTGTCGGGACTCGCACTCGCCTGCATCGGGATCTACGGCGTGATCTCGAACATCGTGACGCGACGCACGCGCGAGATCGGAGTGCGCATCGCGCTCGGCGCGCGCGGGTCGGAAGTTGTGTCACTCGTGATGCGGCGAACGCTCCGGCCGGTGGCGATCGGGTCGGTGGCCGGCGTGGCCGGCGCAATCGGCGTGTCGTTGGTGCTACGGTCGCTCATCGCGATGCCCGATGCGCCGGACCTCACGTTCGGCGCCGGCGCGTTCAATCCGGTCATTCTGCTCGGCGTAATCGGAACGCTGGCGTTCGTGGTGGCGCTCGCGTGCTTCGTGCCGGCACGCCGGGCGACGGCGGTCGATCCAATCGTGGCGTTGCGGGTCGAGTAGGCAGTAATGCGGGCGCGGCGCGCGATGTAGCAGCCCAGCGGTACGTGTGCCAGATTGGGCGTGGTACTTGGTAGCACTCTCCCTCCTCTGGAGTACGGCTCATGCCTCGCCGGTCTCGCCTCTCACCACCGTCATTCTCGCTGCTGGCCGCGGTTGCCGCAGCTGCCGTCGCCTTGCCAGCCTTGCCGTTCGCGAGCGTTCACGCCCAATCGCGCCCAACTACGACGCCGCGCGTCGTACAGGCCGGTGCGACGGCGAAGGACCGAAAGGTCCTCGAGCTCGAGGACTTCGCGGAATGGAATCGCATCGCGTCGCCGGCACTCTCGCGCGACGGCACGTGGATGACGTTCACCTACTCGCCGAACGAGGGTGGTCAGGCGATGCTGCACGTCAAGTCGCTCGACGGGGGGCCGGATTACGCGACGGTCGTCGGCCCCGGCGGCGACGCGGCGGGCGGTGGTCGCGGCGGAGCGGGCGGCGGGAATGCACCGTCCTTCTCCGACGACTCTCGCTGGGCGGCGTACCTCGTGACGCCGCAGCGTGCGGCGGGGCGCGGGGCGGGTCGCGGCGGCCGTAACGGCGCGGGCGCCCCAGCAGGCGCGGCGCCGAGCGGCCCCGCGGCACATTTAGAGTTGTTGAATCTCGGCACTGGCGAGAAAGTGGCCATCCCTGGCGCGGCGTCGTGGAAGTTCGCGAAAGGCTCGCGGTGGCTGGCGGTCAAGCTTGGCCGTGAGGGAGCGCCCGCGACGGCCGCCGCGGTGCCGGCCGGCGGTCGCGGCGGACGCGGTGGTGGTGGCGGCGGCGCCGCCGCGCCGTCCGACCTCGTGGTCCGCGACATGACCTCGGGCGCGGTGCGGAACATCGGCAATGTCGCCGATTTCGAGTTCGATAATTCAGGAACGCTATTGGCCTTCACCGTCGAGGCGCCGGACCGCCTCGGCAACGGCATCTATCTTCTCGATCCCGCGACCGGCGAGACGCGGGCGCTGAACACCGGATCGTCCGATTTCGCCCAGCTCGCCTGGAGCGACGACCGCGACAATCTCGCCGTGCTGCGGGGCGACAGTGTGCCCGGTATGAAACAGAAAGCGAATGCGCTGCTCGCGTGGACGGGTGTCAAGTCGAACGGCGCGGCCTTCACGTACGATCCGTCGAAGGATCCGTCGTTCCCGAAGGACATGGTGCTGAGCGAATACAGCGCGCCGCGCTGGAGTCCGGACGGAGCCCGCGTGTTCGTCGGCATCAAGGCGCAAGAGCCGCAGGTCGTCGCCGCCGACTCCAACAAGGCGAACGTCGACATCTGGCACTGGAAGGATCAGATGCCGCAGTCGGTGCAGGTGGTGCAGATCCAGCAGCTCCGCCGCGCGACGCTTCCGGCGGCCATCACCGTCGCTACCCACAAGCTCGTTGAGCTTGGCAACGACTCGATGCGCACGGTCGCGCCAACGGCTGACGGCACGTTGGCAGTGGGCCGAGATGATGGGGCGTATCGCGGCGAGGTGGCGTGGGGCGCGAACCGGGCGGACCTCTATCGCGTCGACGTCGCGACGGGGGCTCGCACGCTCATCGACAAATCGCTGTCGCGCACGTACGGCACCTCACCCGACTCGCGGTGGTTTGTCTATTTAAAGAACAAGCAAGTCCACGCGTTCAATCTCGAGAGCGGCTCGAACGTAACGCTCGATGCCAGCGGTCTGGCGACCAAGTCGTATGTGAACGAGGACGACGACCACGCGTACGAGCTCCCGCTCTGGGGCGTCGGCGGCTGGACAAGAGACGGCAAGGCAATTCTGCTCTACGACAAGTTCGACGTCTGGCAGGTGCCGCTCGACGGCACCAAGGCAATGAATCTCACCGGCGGCGTGGGTCGCGCGCAGGGAATTCAGTTCCGCGTCGTGCAGCTGGCCGCCGGCGCGCGTGGCGGGCGTGGAGGCGGCGGCGGCTTTGGTGGCGGCGGCATCGCCCCTGACACCGAACGCGTCGATCTCGCCAAACCCGTAACGCTCTCGGCGTACGGCGTTCGCTCGAAGAAGTTCGGCTACTGGCAAGTGAGCGTTGGACAGGCGCCACATGCGCTCGTGTGGGAGGACAAGAACGTCGGCGGTGCGATGAAGGCGGCGGACGCCGATCGCATCGTGTACACGGAGCAGGACTTCAACGAATTCCCCGATTATTGGTCGACGACGGGCACGTTCGCGTCTCCCGCGCGCGTGACCGACGCCAATCCCATCCTCGCGGGATTTGCCTGGGCCAGCAAGAAGGTGCTCATCGACTACAAGGATCGGTTCGGGCACCCGCTTCAGGCGACGCTCACGCTGCCCGCGAATTATCAGCCGGGCAAGCAGTACCCGATGCTCGTCGAGTTCTACGAGATCATGTCGAACACGCATCACAATTTCCCGATGCCCGGGTATGCCGACGCCCCGCAGATCTCGATGTACGCGAGCAACGGCTATGCGGTGCTCCAGCCCGACGTCGTCTACGAGATCGGCAAGCCGGGCACGTCGGCGGTGGATTGCATTACGAGCGCGGTGAAGCAGGCGATCGCGTTGGGCTATGCCGATCCGAAGCACATCGGACTGCACGGCCACAGCTGGGGCGGATATCAATCGTCGTACATCGTGACGCAAACCGACATGTTCGCGGCCGTCGTGACCGGCGCGCCGCCGACCAACCTCACGAGCTTCTACGGTGAGTTGTACAAGAGCACCGGCACCGTGCAGCAAGGCATCACGACCGTCGGCCAGGTGCGCTTGGGCGTCGGCGTCGATCCGTGGACGAACACGAAGATGTTCGAGGATCAGTCGCCGATCTTCCACGTGAAGAACATCCGCACGCCGTTCATGATCCTGCAGGGCGGCGACGACAACGCGGTCGACTACGTCGAGGGATTACAATTCTTTAACGCCGCGCGGGAGCAGGGCAAGCAGGTGATCTTCCTGTCGTATCCCGGCCAGCCCCACAACCTCACCGATCGCGCCGATCAAAAGGACTTCGCCATCCGGATGAAGCAGTACTTCGATCACTATCTGATGGGCGCGCCGATGCCCAAATGGATGGCTGACGGGCTGCCGCAGACGGAGAAAGGGAGTCCGATCCGGTAAGCGATCCGGTTCGGCTGGAGGTACATCGCAACGGCGGCTGGCCTCATCGGGCCAGCCGCCGTTCTGATTCATCTGGCCGAATTCGTCGGGACGCCGTCCGAAACGACGTTCAACCTTGCGGGCATCGCGATTGTCGAATCGACCATCATCGCTCACGGAGATGCGCGCCATGCCTGCCCTGCTCGTCGAGACCGCCTTCCAGGATGTGCGCTTCGCCGTGCGCTCGTTGGCCCGGCGTCCAGTCTTCGCCGGCGTCGTGATCGCGACGCTGGCGCTCGGGATCGCCACCGCCACCGCCATGTTCACGCTCGTCGACGACATCGTCCTGCGACCATTGCCGTTCCGCCAACCCGATCGGCTCGTCGAAGTCGTGCAGTCGTTCCCCGAGAAGAAGCTCGACCGCTGGACGCTCTCCCAGCAGAACACAGCGACCTATCTCGGGCTGACGAGCTTCGAGTCGTTCGCGGCGCACGCTCGCACCGGGTTGACGCTCGACGTGAACGGAACCGCCGATCGCGTGATCGCCGAAGTCGTCACCGGGGACTTCTTCACACTGCTCGGCGTGCACCCGCTGCTCGGCCGCGTGATCGGGCGCGACGATGATCATACCGGCGGCGACGCGGTTGTCGTTCTCTCATATGACTTCTGGCAATCGCGCTTCGCCGGATCGCCGAGCGCCCTTGGGCAACGCATGGATCTCAGCGGTCAGCCCCGGCGCATTGTCGGCATCATGCCCAAGGAGTTCGCGTTTCCGAAACCCGACGTCGAAGTCTACATTCCGCTTGGACTCGACCCCACTCGCGCCCACCCGAATTTCCTGACCGGGCTCGGGCGCTTGCGCGGCGGCGTGTCGGCGGACCAGGCATCGCATGAGGCAACGCTCGCCCTGTGGAACTGGGCGCGCAGCTCGCCGGACGTCCTCTCCGGTACGCCGCCTGAGCGTACCCGTCTCCACGTCGTGGTAACACCGCTGCGCACCGCGATCGCGGGCAGTGTCGCGCGACCCTTGCTGGTCTTGCAGGCGGGCGTCCTACTGATCCTGCTCATCGCCATCGCGAACGTTGTGACGCTGCTCGGAACGCGGCGTCTGGGGAGGCGCCACGAGGTGGCGGTTCGGGCCGCGCTCGGCGCGTCGCGCGGTCGCATCATCGGTCAGACACTGACGGAAGGCTTCGTGCTCGCCGTGCTCGGCGGTGCACTCGGCGGCGTCGCGGCGTACGGACTCGTGAGAACGTTCACGCATTCCGGATTGGCATCGCTTCCCCGCATGGAGGAGATCGGCGTTGACTGGCGCGTGATGCTGTTCGCCGCTGCGGCGAGCGTCGTGTCAGGCATCCTCTTTGGTCTCGTTCCTTCCCTGTCGTCCGAACCCGGCGCGCTAGGGGGCGTCCTTGCCGGCCAAAAATCGTCTGCCAGCCGTGGCGCGCGGGTCACGAACAAGCTGCTGATCGCCGGGCAAGTCGCGCTTTCGTTCGTGTTGCTGATCGGCGCGGGGCTCATGCTGAAGAGCTTTCGTCGTCTCGTCACAACCGATCTTGGATTCGACGCGCGTCACGTCATGGCGTTCACCATGCCCCTGCCGCCTCAGCGATATGCCATGGCCAACAAGCCCCGGTCATACGTCTTTGTCGACGAGGCCGTTCGTGCCACGTCATCCTTGCGCGGGGTGCGCAACGCGGCCGTCATGTTTCCCGCGATGTATGTCAACGACGTGAACAGCGACGGCTTCATCGTCGAAGGACAGACGGTCGCACCGAACGCGCCAAGCGAGTTGACCCTGCAGTATTCCGTAAGCCCCGGGCTGTTCCGAACGCTCGACATCCCCATGCTCGCGGGACGTGACTTCACCGCGGCCGATCGCGACAACGCGCCGTCGGTGGTCATCGTCGACAGAGCGCTGGTGTCCCGCTATTGGAGCCCGTCCGATGCAATCGGTAAGCGCATCCGCATGACGGGCGATACCGCGTGGCGGACGATCGTCGGCGTGGTCGGAAGTATTCGGGATGAAGGCGTCGCCGACGCACCGCGCGCACACACGTACTTCCCGTACGCGCAATATGGGGGTAGCCGTCCGACGCTCGTCGTGCGATCGGATGACGAACAGGCGGCCGTGGTGCGCGCGGTGCGGCAGCGTATCGCGACCGTCGACGCCGGCGTGCCGATCGATAATCCGCACGCCGTCACCGCGGCGATCGCGAGCTCGCTCGCGACGCAGCGAATGATGGAGCTTCTGCTGTCCGGCTTTGCGCTGCTCGCCGTGCTTCTCGCCGCATGCGGATTGTACGGCGTGATGTCCCTGTACGTCGCGAGCCGCCGCCGTGAATTCGGAATTCGTGCCGCGATCGGTGCGCGGCCCGCCGCCTTGGCTCGCGTCGTCGTCGGCGAGGGACTCACGTTGGTGCTTGCGGGCCTCGGCACTGGGCTTCTCGTCTCGCTCGGAGCGGGAGCCGCGCTTCGGTCACTGTTATATGAAGTCACGCCGACGGACATATCCGTGTATGTCGGAGTGGCGGGCGTCATCCTCGCCGTCGCCGCCGTCGCGTGTTACCTGCCAGCGCGGCGTGCCGGACACAGCGACCCGTTGGTGGCGTTGCGGGCGGAATGAGATGATGCAGCTCTAGAAGATCGTACCATATTTGAAGTGCAGAGCGCCCATTCGCTGCACCTCGAAGCTGATCACACCATTCCGATTGCGGATCGTCACGGTATGCGCGTCGGCGAGTCCAAGGACACTCGTTTCGTCCTTCACTTCGACGTGAACGCGGCCGTTGGCTGTCGTCGCGGCGATGGTCACTTCATCGCCCGACGCCAACGCGTACGTAAACTTGCCGGCGCCGGTGATGGCCGCGGGAGCGCGTTCGCCGCCGTTCGCCGCGCGCGCCGAGTCCGCCGCGGGTTGAACGCGGTACCCATCCGCCGAAACCTCGACGCGCACCGCTGAACCACTCACCCCCTGCGCGCCGGCCGCGATGATGGGGGCCGCCAGGAAGACGAGAGCGAAACGAAACATGATAGCCTCCTCGAAAGGGCGATCAATCCGCACGAAGCGCCTCACACGGATCAATCCTCAACGCGCGCCGCATCGGCGCAACTGCCGCTACGAGAGCGACGACGAACAGCAACAGCGTGGCGCCAAGAAACGCCATTGGATCGGTCGGCGCGACCGCGTAGAGAAACGCGCTCACCGCGCGCGTCGCCACATACGCGATGAGCAGCCCCAACGCACCGCCGGCGGCGACGAGCCGCCCGCTATCGCCGAGGATGAGCCGAGCCACCGCGGCCGGATCCGCCCCGAGCGCTACACGTACCCCGATCTCCCGAGTTCGTTGCGCGACGGCATACGCGATCACGCCGTATAGTCCCGCCGCCGACAGCGCCAGCGCGACGATCGCGAACATCGCGAACACCACGAGCGCGCGCCGCGGGCGCGCGAGCACGCGATTGTCGATCGTCGACTCGATCGACACCACGCGCTCCAGTGTCGCTCCGACACCCGCCTGCTCGACGGCTCGCGCGAGTGACGGCTCGAGCGCGGCGAGCGATCCGCGCGCTCCGCGTGCGCGCACGAGCATCGTTCTTTCGAAGTCCGCGTCGGCGCTCACCGGGCGGTACATCTGCAAGTTGAACAGATCGCCGCTCGTTCCCACGAGATGGAGATCGTGCGCAACGCCGACGACCGTCAACCACTTCCCTTTCGCCCCGTCACCCACGCGCAGCCGCGCGCCAAGTGGATTTCGATTCGGCCAGAGCCGCCGGGCCAGCGATTGATTGACGATGAGCTCTTGCGACGTTCCGGCGTCGGTGAGTGACCCAAAGGTTCGCCCCTCGACGAGCGCAATGCGAGCCACGCCGAAGTACGACGGTTCCACGAACGGCATTTCACAAATACTCAAGTCCACAGTCTCGGGGCCCGCGGAACCGTCGATGGCGAACGGTCCCATCCGCACTTCGGTTTGGGGCTGCGGTCCGATCGCTACTTCCGCGACGCTCGGCGCCGCTCGCAGCGCGCGGGCGATGTCACGCTCCCACGCCACGCGAGCCGGTGCGGGCGGTTCATGCGCGAGCCGCACCTGCGCCGCGACGAGCCCGCGCGGATCGTAGCCGATCGGCGTGCGCTCGAGCGCGATGAACGATCGGATGAGCAACGCCGCTGCGATGAGGAAACTGAGCGAGAGCGCGATCTCGCTCACGACCAGCGCGCCACGCATTCGGCGCGCCGCGGCATGTCCGGCGATACTCCGTGCACCGTTGCGCAATGAATCTCCAACCGAGCCGGCCGCCGAGCACAGCGCAGGTCCGACGCCGAAGACCAAGCCGGTGACGATGGAAAGGATCAGCGCCCAGCCATGACCGCGCGGTCGATGTGCGCGCCCGCCGTGTACTCCGAGCCGTGAGACAGTCGGAGACCGACCCAGGCCACCAGGAGACCGGCCCCTCCCCCCAACAGCGACAGCGCGAGGCTCTCGGTGAGCAGCTGCCGCATGAGCCGCGCGCGCCCCGCGCCGAGCGCGCGACGGACGGCGAGCTCGCGTTGGCGCGTCCAGCCGCGCATGAACAGGAGATTCGCGAGGTTGGCGCACGCGATGAGCAGGAGCCCGCACACCGTCACGAAGAGAATTTCGATCGCGCGCCGCGCGCCGGGATCGACCGAGTCGAGTGCGGTCGACGCATAGACCTGAAGCCCCTTATAGGTGACGAACTCCGGCGCCTGGGCAAGGAACGACTGCAGCTCGCGCGCGGCCGACGCCGACGTCGCACCGGCGGTGAGCCTCGCGAACACCAGTGGAACGCCACCGGTCGCGTCGAGCGCGAGCGGAGTCCAGACGTCGGGCGGCCGACCGCGTGAGAGAATTGGAATGTTCAGATCGGGCGGCGTCACGCCGACAATCGTTCGAGCCAGCCCGTTCACCGTGATGATCTTGCCGAGCGCGGAGCGATCTCCGCCGAAGCGCTGTTGCCACACTCCGTAGGCGATCAATGCGACAGGCGGGCTGTCGAGACGGGTATCGCCGTCGTTGAACGCGCGCCCGATTGCGACGTGGACGCGAAGCATCGGAAGGAACGATACACTGATCGCCGCCCCATTCACGGTATCCGCATGTGCATCGGCATCCAGCACCGCATCACCGTCCGCCACTTCGGACACTTCCGTCACGGCGCGCGACTGCGCCTCGAGCCGGCGAATCGCCGATGCCGGCACATTGAACTGGAACTGAAACCTTCTATCGATTTCGCGCTCGGGCCCCGTGCCGAACACCACGATCCGGTTTCCGTCGTCGAACGGCAGCGGATCGAGCAGCACGTGATGGACGATGCTGAACATCGCCGTGTTCGCCCCAATGCCCAACGCGACCGTGAGGACGGCGAGCGCCGCGAACGCGGGATTTCGCCGGAACTGACGGACGGCGTAGCGTGCGTCTTGTACACCTTGGTGCATCCACGCCACGATGCGCTGACGCCGATTGAGCCGTGCGGACCGCCGCGCGGCATACTCGCGAAACTCCGCGGGATCGCCAAATCGCCGAAGCGCCTCGGCCTCAGCGTCGCGTTCGTCGAGGCCCGCGGCGCGCAGCTCGGCCACGCGCATCTCGACATGAAAGCGCATCTCATCGTTCATGTCTTCCAGCAGCCTGATGCGGCTCGAGGGAAGCCGGAAGATCCCGCGCACGCCGTTCGGCAACCGATGAGTAAACTTGAACATGCCGTTCAGCCGGTCTCGATCACACCGGTCACCGCCGCGACGTACCGTTTCCACGTCGCGATCTCGGCGCGCATCATCTGGCGGCCGCGCGCGGTCAGCGAGTAGTACTTCGCCCGGCGATTGTTCTCGGAGACGCCCCACTTGGCCGCGATGGCGCCGCTGTCTTCAAGGCGGTGCAGCGCCTTGTAGAGCGCGGAGTCGACGACCTGGAGCTCCTCACCGGTTCGCGCTTCGATCCACTTGCTGACGGCGTAGCCATGCATCGGCCCCCAGGAGATTGCCCTGAGCACAAGGAGGTCCAGGGTGCCGTGCAGCAGGTCGCTCGTGTCGCGGGCCACGCCGTACTCCCTCCACCAGGTTAGGGGAGAAGATGGCGCGGTCGCGCACGAAGGTCAAGGGACGTTACGGCATCATCCGATCGGCGTGCCCGGCGGCAGCGCAATCACCCCGGTCGGCTTCGGCGGCGCAATCCGGCGATCCAACCAGTTCCGCACGTCGCGCACGACTTCCGCATTCGCTGAACGATCGTCTGCGTCGTCGCTCGGCGCGGAAGAGAGTCGCATCGCAAGGCGATTCAACTGATCATCCGCCGCGGAGCGTACGTCGGCCGTCGACTGTTGGTCGGTCGTCAGCGCGAACAGCGCGTCGACGACTGCGCGCCTCGCCTGCCGGCGAACGCCGCGCTCGTATGCTGTCGCCGCCGCGGCGTTCGTATACACGCCCGCGATCAACTGCCCGATCACCTCGTCGGCCGAGGGCGACGCCGCGTCGCGCGCATGAAACGCGATCACGCGCTCGATGCGGTCGGGCTGCAGAATTCCGTCGGCCACGTTGCTCGCCAACGAGCGCGCGACCGCGAGCGGATCGTACACGATGCCCGCCGGCGTCGTCGCGAATCCCCACCCGCCGCTGAAGCCGTTCGGCGACGGCGGAATCATCTTCACGATACGCTCCGGCACCGCGAGGGCCTTCGGCTGGATCGTCGCGATCAGCTCGCGCAGCGCCTCGCGCTGCTTCGCCGGCGCGAGCACGCTCGCCGGCGTCTGTCCATCGCCGCGCAGCGCGAAGGTGTACTCCATGCCGCCAATGGCCTTCGTCGCCGCTTCGATCGCGTACCGATGGTGCAGGTACACGGGCACGAAACGCTCGTTGAGCATCCACATCGGCTCGCCGGGCGCTATGACGGATTCATTGAACTTTGAAATGAGCACGTCACGCACCGCGCTCTCGCGAGCGAGCTCCTTCACCGCGTCGGTCCCGTTCAACCAGCGCGTCACCTCGGGGATCACGCCCGCCGAGGCATCGCGATCGGTGAGAAAGCGCGCGCCACCGGCGATTGCCTGACGCGCGAGCGCCTCCTGCCCTGCCCGCTCGGCTTGCGCGTTCGGGTACTGTGTATAGGCGAAGCGGATCGCGAGCGTGTCGTAGGCTCCCGTGCCCGTCACCCACGCGTGCGAAACGTCGAGCGTGCCGTTTGGTCGCAGCGTCACGAGCGGCCCCGGATAATCCATCACGCTGGCGCGACCATACGCGTGCGCGATGTAGTTGTGCGCGAGACCGAGCGTATGGCCGATCTCGTGCGCGACGTGCTGGCGGCGGCGCGACATGGCGAACTCGGTCCCGTTGACCGTTGGGTCGAGCGATGCCATCCAGTCCGTGGACGCGAACTCCGTCGCGGGCGCCAACCCGGCGAAGATGTTGTAATCGGTGATCGAGCGATACGTGTCCATCTTGAGCATCGCCTTGATGATCTCGCCGGTGCGCGGGTCGGTGAATGACTGGCCGACGGAGAAGCCCGGGTCGCTTCGATGCACCCACTGGATAATCGAATAGCGCGCATCCATCGGATCGACGCCCGGCGGGAGATCCTCGACGAGAAAGGCGTTCTTGAATCCGGCGGCCTCGAATGTCTTCGTCCACCATGCGGCGCCCTGGCGGAACGCGGTACGATACGGCTCGGGGATGCCCGGGTCGAGATAATAGACGATCGGCTTGACCGGCTCGGACATCGCGGCCGACGGATCCTTCTTCTCGAGACGCCAGCGCTGAATCCACCGCACCTCCGGCTTCTCCGTGAAGGGGCGGGAGAAATCGATGAAGGTGAGCGCAAAGATGCCCACGCGCGGATCGAACGCACGCGGCTTGTAGTTCGCGTCGGGGAGCTCGACGAATGAAAAGTGTTCGCGCAGCGTGAGCGCTTCGGCGTCCGGCGTATGGCGCGCGACCTCGCGGCCGGGCGCATCGCTCGCGAAGGTCAGCAACGCCTCGACTTCAGTGTTCTTGGGAAACGCTTTCGTGTGCGGCAGGTAGATCGCGCTGCGATTGCGATCGAGGCGATAGGTGCCCTGTCGCTGCCGCAGAATCGTCGCGGTGACGTTCATCGCGTCCTGAAGCGCAAAGTCGGTGGCATCGACCAGCAACCTGTTGCCGTCCTCGCCGACGATCGGCATCGCCGCGAGTGTCGACGTGGCGAACGACTGCTCGACGGAGTATGCCTGGAGCGAGTCGCCCGTTCCTCGAAAGCGCAGGTTGCGGCTCTCGAGCAGCACGCGCGGTCCGAACCGCTCGAAGCGAACGACGGCCTCCGGGCCCGTCGTGCCGCGATCGAGGCCGAGCGCATCCGAGCCGAGCCCGGTGGCGAGCGTGGGGAGGTAGAGAAAATCCTGATTGAGCCGGTCAACCTCGAACAGGAGCTTGCCGGTACGCTCATCGTAGTAGAACGGGATGAAGCCGTCGTGACGTTCGAGCCCCGAGGTCTGCGAGGCGATCGAACGGGGAGCGGTGGGCTGCTGCGCGCCGACGGCGGCGGCGGCGGAGATGACGAGGGCGCCAACGAGGGCGCGGCGAACAACTCGCATGTGCGGTCTTGGCCGGTTGTAGAAGGCGATGGGTTGTGTGCGGATTCGCAATGTGGCGGACGGCCCGGGCTGAGGCAATGTCGCGCCGTAGCCGGACCGGCAGCGGCGTACTACGTTCTGGCGCTCACCATGACAACAACGGCGGCGATGGACGATGCGGCGTCCGGCCTCTTCGGCTGGTGGCGCGAAGGAACGCTCGACGCCAAGCGAGCGTTCGTCGCGGCGGCCATGGCGTGGGGTCTCGACGCCTTCGACGTCATGCTCTTCTCGCTGACGCAGCCGGATGTCATTCGCGATCTGTCTTTAACGAAGACTCAAGCCGGCGCGCTCGGCTCGGTCACCGTGCTCGGCGCAATCGCGTGGACCGGCATTCCGGAGACTCGCGGCCGCGAGCTGACGTGACGGCGCGCCCCATCGTCGTTCCCGACGATTTTCCACCAGTCCTCAGCGCGACCAGCGCCGAGGCGCCTGTTCGAGTCTTCGCATGATCTCCGTATGGGGTACGGGCACCGACCACGTCGACCTCGCGGCGTGTGCGCGCCGCGGGATCACCGTCGCGAATACACTCGGCGTCAACGCGCACGCCGTGGCCGAGCTCGCGCGCGCGTTCGGCATGACACTTCTCGTAACCACCGCCGGCACCGACCGGGGTCGCGCGACGGCGCTCGGCGCTCGGCATGTGCCGCTTCAGGAGCTGCTCACGCAGTCGGACGTCGTCAGCCTGCATCTTCGCTTGACCGATGCGACGAGAGCCATCCTCGGACGCGCGCAATTCGCGCTACTCAAACCGACTGCGTATCTCGTGAATACGGCACGAGGCGCGTTGATCGATCGCGACGCGCTGCTCGATGCGCTCGAACATGAACGAATCGCCGGCGCGGCGCTGGACGTGTTCGATGAAGAGCCCCTACCGGCGGAGAACGCGCTGCGATTGCTTCCGAACGTCGTGCTCACACCGCACAACGCCGGCGTGACCCCGGAAGTGATCGCCGAAGGGTTGCGGCGCGCGGTTGAGAACGTGCAGCGGTATCTCGGCGTGTCGGAGTTGTCCGAGCGCTAGCGGTTCGCGATCACTCGGCGCGGAGCGCCACCGCCGGATCGATTCCCGCCGCGCGCCGCGCCGGGACGACGCATGCGATCGCACCAGCCGCGACGACCGCGAACGCGGCGATGCCGAACGCCGTCAGGTCGTGGGCCTCGACGCCAACCAGCCACGCCTCGAGCAGATGCCCGAGCATCCAGGCGCCGCCGATGCCGGCCGCGAGCCCGATCACCACGGCCCGCATTCCGCCCGCGGCGAACTCGCGCGCGACTCGCGCGGGCGGCGCGCCGAGCGCGATGCGGACGCCGATGTCTCGCGTCCGCCGCGTCACGAGGAAGGCGATCATTCCGTAGAGTCCGATCGCGCTCAAGAGGAGCGCGAGCCCTCCGGCCGCGATGAGTACCGCCCGGCCGAGGCGAATCTGCGGATAACTCGCATCGATCTGGTGCGCCAGCGTCATCTCCTCGGCCACCGGGACACCGGCGTCCACCGATGTCGCGGCAAGTCGCAGGGTACGTAGCGCGGCGGCTGGATCGCCATGGACACGCACGGCGAAGCGCACATCCAGTTCTTCGCCGAGCCCGTTCTGCTCGAACGCGAAGAAGGCCGCGAGGGGAATCGGCTCGCCATGCATGAGAATTCGATAATCGGGCACTACGCCGACGACACGGAACGCCTTGCCACGCGCGTACAGGGTTCGGCCGAGCACGTCGGACCCGGGCGACAGCTGCTTCGCAAGGGATGCGCTCAGCATCGCGACGAGCGGTGTGTTCGCGGCATCGCGGTGGTCGAACTCGCGCCCTTCAATCACCGGAATGCGCAGTGTATTAAAGAATCCTGATGATACGAAATGCCCTTCGACGCGCCGGGCGCTATCCCCTGCTGCCATACCTACGCCGACCTCGACGGGCGACCCGCTCCACGTGAACCCCACGCCGCGGGCGTATGCCACGTTCTCCACGCCGGGAAGCGCGGCCACCCGCTGCGCCACGGCGTGCACGTATGCCTCGGCGCGCGGAGCGTCGTACCGCGCGGCGGCGGGTCGCACCCGAAAGAGCGCGACGTGATCGGCGTCGAAGCGTTGCGCGTGAATGAGACGGTCGAAACTCGTCGACAACAGCACCGCCCCGCAAAGAAGTGTGGATGTGAGCGCAACCTGAATCGTCACGAGCTCGTAGCGCGCACGCGCCCGCCCGCTTCCCGGCGTGCCGGACTTGAGGACCTCCGACGGTTGCGCCCGAGTGCCGAGCAGCGCGGGCAGGAGTCCAAAGAGCAGTGTCGCTCCGAGCGAAATGCCGAGCGCGAACCAGACGATTCGCGCGTCGAGCCCGATGCGGAAGTACGTCTCGAATCCCTCGCTGTCGGTGACGAAGAACGCCATCAGGCGCTTGGCGCTCCAGGTCGAGAGCAGCAACCCGAGCGCGCCGCCAGCGACACCGAGCAGCGCGCTTTCGGCGAGGAGTTGCTGCACGATACGAATGCGACTCGCGCCGAGCGAACGGCGCAACGCGACCTCGCGCGCGCGCGACACGCCCCGAACGATGAGCAACCCGCTCAAGTTCGCGCAGGCGATGAGCAGCAGCACGCCGGCGATGGCGCCGAGCAAACGAGCGAGTGAAGAATACTGACGCTGTGTCGCGACGAGCGCCCCGGACGCGCGCAGGACCACGGGACGGCGCACACTGTCGTCGCCGACCGCGACGCGCGACAGAGCCGCCCCAAGGTTCGCGAGACCGGCGGTGGCTTTCGCGACGCCCACACCGGGTGCGAGGCGCGCGAGAACGTCCATGTCGTTGCACGGAAGTGCCGGCGTGCATCCGATCCCAACCGCCGCCTTCATCGTCGACGGCAGCCAGATCTCGGACGGCGCCTGACCGGCGCTCACACCGACGAAGCCGGGCGGAGCGACGCCGACGATCGTGAAATCGACCGTCGCGATGAGAATATGCTCACCAAGGACATGCGGGTCGGCGCCGAACCTGCGCTGCCAGAGCGAATAGCTGAGAATGGCGACCGGATCGCCGCCGTCGTGGGAGGTCTCGCTCGGGAGGAAGAATCGGCCCAGCGCCGGCGACACGCCGAGCATTGGGAAGAACTCCGACGAGGCGAACGCCGCGTATCGCTGATCGAGCGAGCCGCGCTCCCGAACGAATTTCACCCAGCAGCACCGCTCCGCGGCGACGCGCTCGAACACGTCGCGACGAGCGCGCAGCAGCCCCGCTCCCGCTTCGCCGACCTGCGTGACGCGGTGATCCGAGCGCGGCAAATACACCCGCACGATTCGATCGGCCGACGGCGCCGGGAGCGGGCGCAAAAAGATTGCGTCGGCGAAGCTGAACGCGGTCACCGCGGCGCTGATCGCGAGCCCGAGTGTCGCGATCGTCGCCACGGCAAACGCCGGATGCGCGCGCAACGCGCGGAGGCCGAGCTTGAGATCCTGAGGCAGACCGCCGACCATGGTGCGCAGATCGCCAAGGCGCGCGCGGGTGCGAATTCTCGCCGCACGACGAGTGGCCGTCGCGGCGGAGACCGCCCGCGCGGCGTCGACGTCGCCGAAGCGGCGCAGTGCTTCGCGCCGCGCCTCATCGGGCGACAGGCCGCGCGCCACCAGCTGCTCCACCCGACCGGCGATGTGCGATTGGATCTCATCGTCCCACTCGCGCTCGAGGCGATCGGCGCGGTCGGGAACGTGGCGGAACAAGCGGCGAAATCGGCGGTGCACGAGGAATGCTCCAGTCAGGCCGGGTTGCGCTGGCCGCGCATGATGTCGATGAGCATTTCGGCGTACTCGGTCCAGCGCGAGGCGTCGGCGCGGAGTTGGGCGCGGCCGTCCGGCGTGAGACGATAAAAGCGCACGCGGCGGTTCTTGTCGCTCACGCCCCACTCGGCATGCACGAGATCGCGTTCCTCGAGGCGATGCAGCGCCTGATAGATGGCGCTGTCGTCGATCTCGAGCCGCCCGCCGGAGCGCTGCTCGAGCCACTCGAGGATCTCGAAGCCGTGCATGTCGCCCCAGGACAGGGACTTGAGCACGAGCATGTCCAGGTTGCCCTTGAGAACGGGCATTACGTTGCTCATCAAAGACGCTCGACTAAGAGTCTTCGATGAGTATTGTCGCCGGTACGGAGCTTGTCAAGCCCGAGTTCGCGGCTAGGAGGGCCGCGATTCCGGGCGGTATCGGATGACCGCGCGGGTTCGGCGCTGCTCCGTGTCGATCGCCACGATCTCGCGCGACCGGGCCAGCACATCGTAGGTGGACACGATCGCCGGATCCGCGAAGCGAACGACCCAGACGTCCTCACGGCGCGCGGTCACGGTGATCGTGTCGTACTCGACCGCCTCGTCGGACTCGGAGAACAGTGGGACCACGATGCTCCATCCCTCACGGAATGGAACGGCGCGCACGAGCAGATCGACTTCACTGAACGCGAATACCGGTTCCGTGAATACGCGGTCGAACCGTCTCGGTGCGGAGTCCGCGTGCTGCACCGTGCCGGAGACATGCGTGCCGTCGTACGTGTACCGGCGGATGAAACCGTTGTAGGCCAGCACCTCCCGCACGGGAGTCAACGCACGCGCCGCGACCACGAGCGAGTCGGTCGATACGAGCGGCGGGTGCCACGCGGCGACGATCAGCACGTTCGCCGTTCCGGCTTCGAGCGGCGTCTGCGTCATCGTCTTTCTGCCGAGCAGACGCTCGGTCGTGTCGGTGGCTCCGCGAATCGCCGCCTTCCAGTCGCTGACGCGAGCGTCCAGCGACAATGGTGCCGCCCATGATGTGCTCGGGCGAACGCCGACTGCCGAACTGGCCGTGGACGGCGCGGGCGTTGGACGGCAAGCCACCGCGAGTCCCAACAGAAGACCGACGAACGATCGCGACATGCACCGCCCCCCCGGTTTTTGGTTGGGTCGAATGTAGCCGGCGTGGCGCGGTGAGACTCCGCCGATGTCAGCTTTTACGGAAGTCTTACACGTGCACGACTTCGCGCGCGCCCCCGAATCGGAGAGCGCACGGTGACGCGACTCACCGTATTCTGGTATGGTCGCTGCAATGGACAGATGAAGCGCGGCGCTCGTTGAATCGATCGAAGGTGAACGAGGCGCGCTGAACCGATAGATGTGAACTGTGAGGTGGATCTCATCGGTCCGCCTCACGCATCTTGCGAGTAACCGATGCGAACAGACGACAGCCAAGCACTCGATCGGACCTTCGAGGACGCACGAGCGAATCTGAAATCGGCGCTCAGTGAAGCGTGTCGCGCCGACATCGAGCACGCCAACACGGGCGAGCTGATCCGAGTCGAAGAAGTGCTTGCGATCGCGAACGAGGCGGCGAAGGAAGCCATCTCCGTCAGACGTCGAATCGCGACCGAGCGGCGCCCAACGCAGGCGTTGCCGGCCGAAGGTCCGTCCGCAAGCCGTGAAGTCAAGGACGAGTACGGCGTGCGCTGGTCGGCTTTCGAGGTGCATCCAACGACCTCCGCCGACCGGCCGAGCGTTCGTGAGCGATTCCGCGACGGATGGCTCTCGTTCGACTCGGGTGCGGAGACGCGACGAGTGGCGCCGATTCCCGCCGGCTGGCAAGAACTGATCGACGAGCAGTTATTAGAGCTCTTGAAACATGCCGAGCCGGCAATGCGGCGAGCGCGCACCTCGCCGGTGGTACCGATCACACCGACCACACCGACGACCCGTACGACGCGTTAGGATCCGTCCCGTTCGATTCGCCGCGTGCCCGTAATCGGCGTCTGACCGGCGGGCTGCGCCTGACGACAATACCCGCGGAGCCGAGCAACCGACGCGTCCTCCCACCCCGTGGGAATCGGAACGAGACGAAGGCGAAAGTCCCGCGACTCGAAGGTAAGCCACCCTCCCCGCATGGAGCCGAGCACGCCGGTCGTGTACGGGATGGTGCTCCAGACCTTCCACTTTACGCCATCGGCGTCGTCGAATTCGCGAATCGGCACGGCAGGTACCAATCGCAAAAGCGATTCCAGCTCGGCCCGCTTGTGATGAGCATCACAACACATTCGCACATTTGAATTTGCGCGGTTGCCAACACGCATGTGGCCGCATGCGGGTTTTGTGATGCGTCTCAGAACGGGGGGCCTGACCGTAATCGCGTTGCCTGGAGCGCGAGCGCGGCGCCCGCCTGCGGACGAACAGTCCACTCCTGCGACATCAGCTCCGGCAGCGGCTGTGCGATCGCGATGATCGCGCGTGGATCGCGCCAGGCCTCCGCCGACGTCTGTGAGCCGGGAATGACCGCGAGCTGGACGAATCCCTCGGTCCAATCGATCGCTGATTCAGGAACTCTCAACGCCGCGCGCATGCCGGCCGGAACGCGGCCCAGCCTCCACTGCATGTCTCGGCCGCCCACGAGATAGACGTCGACATACACCGTCGCCTGATTGTCGAACTCCAGGATGCCGGTTTGCAGCTGAGGTACCGGCGTCTGGGGCCGCGCACACGCGCCACACGCGCCACTCACACCCACCCCGAGTGCCGCGACGAGTACCGCCCTGGCAGCGATTGAAACTACCGATCCGTTGCGCCGCGTACGCATGGTATCTCCCCCTCGAGAAGAAGCGGGCGCCTCGAGTCGTTCGAGCGCCTCTTCCCATAGCGCGCAAATACCAACGAAAACGACTCACACGGTGTCTGACTGCTCATGATCGACCAATCGGCGAAGGACGTCACCGATCTCCTGCGCGCGTGGGGCGCGGGAGACGCGCAGGCGAGCGACGCCGTTGGGCCGCTCGTGTACGACGAGTTGCGCCGGCAGGCCGGACTCGCGCTCCGCCGCGAGAGCAACGGACACACCCTTCAGACCACGGCGCTCGTGCACGAGGCATGGCTGCGCCTCGATGCACAACGCGATATGCAGTGGGACAGCCGGTCACAGTTCTATGCGGTCGCCGCGCAGATGATGCGGCGCATCCTCGTGGACCATGCGCGCCGGCGCCACGCCGCCAAGCGCGGCGCCGCGTCAACTCAGATCACCCTCGGGGCCGTCGACCGCGAGCATGAGCGACAGGGCGTGTCCGCGGCACCCCGATCGGCACTGGACCCGATCGATCTCCTTGCCCTCGACGACGCACTCGCGCGCCTGGGCGCGCTGGATCCGCGGAAGGTGCAACTCGTCGAGCTCCGGTACTTCGCGGGCTTGAGCATGCCGGAAGCCGCGGAGGCCCTTGGCATCTCGCTCGCGACGGCGGGGCGCGAGTGGTCGGTCGCGCGCATGTGGTTGCGCCGGGAGCTCGAGGAATGACTCGAGGAATGACGGCCGCCTCGACATCAACGATGACACCTGAGCGCTGGCGTGCCGTCGATCGGATTCTGCAGGGCGCACTCACGTGTAGCCGCGATCACCGCGACGAGTTCGTCGCGCAGTCGTGCGGCGACGACGTTTCGCTCACGAAGGAAGTGTCGTCGCTGCTCGCGGCGTACGATGCGACGCCCGCTGAATTCCTCGAGCGTCCTGCGGCGGACGAACACGATGTGAGCTCACCGACCACGCCATCGGCAGCCCACAAACGCATGGTGTCCGCCCGGTTCCTGATCTATGCGGTTGCCGCGAGCATCGTGCTCGGTACGATGGCCGGATGGAACCTCGCGCACTCGGCGACGATCGAACGGTGGCGCGGGACGTTGCGGGCGATACGCCAGCAGGCGAACGCCAACACTGCATCGCGTACGGCAGTCAGTGGAGCGAGCGGCGACTTGTCGCTCGTCGTGTTGGACCGCGATGGCCAGGTCGTGCGTGAGATTGCCGCGAAGCGGCCGGGCACGCCGCGCTTTTCTCCCGACGGGCGACGCATCGCATACGGCGCCATTGGCGAGAGTCGCGGCACCAGTGACATCTGGATCTCGGATCTGGATGGAGGTGCAACGCGACGCCTCACGAACGACGATGCGGACAACACCACTCCGCAATGGAGTCCGGACGGCGGGACGCTGGCTTATTCCGCGAACGCGTCAGATGGCAGGGACATCGTCGCGCAGTGGGCCGGCGGCGGTGGCACGCGCGTTCTCGCGTCGGGGCCGAGCGGGCAGTCTCTCACGGACTGGCTGCATGACGGCAGCGCACTGCTCGTCAGCGAAGATGCCGGAGGCCGTCACCGAAACATTCTGGTCCAGCCGGCTGACGGTACGCCGTCGCGTCCATATGCCGCGACGCGCGCGCAAGAAACGGCCGGACGGATTTCACCGCACACGCACTGGATTGCCTACACGTCCAACGAGTCCGGCCGCGACGAGGTGTACGTCGATACCTACCCGCAGCCAGGTGTTCGCGCCCTGGTGTCGCAAGGTGGTGGCGTCGATCCCGTGTGGCGCGGCGACGGCCGGGAGCTCTACTACTGGCGCGGCGACGCGCTCATCGCGGTGCCGATCGACGGCTCGCGCGGCGGGCAACCGCCGATCCTGGGCGTCGAACGCCCGTTATTTCACTCCGGATATGAGCATTCATTCAACTCGATGTACGACGTGTCGCCGGATGGGCGGCGGATCGCGATCGTTCGGCGGCGATGAGGCACGCCGGTGTCGCGCCTTCATCGGCAGTGAGCATTTAGAAACTTGAATACATCATCGGCCCACACGGAGTCTCCGAAGTAACCGAAGGTGTGGCCGTCCTGCGTGGAGCTGCCGTAGGGCGGGAAGATCTCGAGCTCGAACTCCTTGCCGGCCGCCTTCATCGCCTGCGAAAGGACTCGACTCGGCGCCAGGTCGTAATCATTCGCGGCTTGAAAGAAGAAGATCGGCGCGCGAGCATTCCGAACGCTCTTCTCCATCATGCGTTGCAGTGCGGGGGCATCTGCCCAACTCTGCGCCCCCCCGGCGGAATTGACCGCCGCGCAGTATGAACCGTGCTCGGCGCCCAACACCGTCAGGATGCCGCCGAACGAGTTGCCCGCGACGGCGATCCGATTCGCCGTCACGAAATTCTGACGCCGGAGCCAGGCCAACGCGGCGAGTTGGTCGTTCAGGTGATCCGTCGACAACAAGCGCACCATCGTCGCCGCTCCACTGGAAACGCCGCCGCGCTTCGTCGCCGCCTTGATCTCGTCGCCAATGTACGCTCCCGCCGACGCGCTCAGCCCTTGACCTCGGCGGTAGGGTCCGAAAAAGACCCAACCATGCCGTGCGAACACTGGCCCCAGGACGTCGAACGCCTGCTTGCTGAGCATGCCGGGAGCGCTTCCGTGATTGTACACCACCGCGGGAAACGGGCCCGGTCCGGCCGGTTTGTACACGACCCCGTGAAGGGTGAGGGCACCGCTCGGAAAGGTGACGACGCGCTCGGCCGCCGACGTCGCGGGCCCGGGCGCTTGTGTGTCCGCGCGGACTGGTCGCACAAGTCCGAGAGCCATCGCGCCAATGGCGCACCACAGATGTCGACGCATTCGGCACTGTATCCACTTTGGGAACAGTCGTCAAGGGTCTATTCCCGTTTTGGGAATAGTTCGCCGATGACCGATCCCTTGACGGTCGACCCCGGGCGAGCGAATACTGCGGAATGCCAAAGCCGCCGCGCGCACTCGGCCTCACGACGTCGCGAATCATGCTCGCGCTTGCCGACGGTGAGCGTCACGGGTATGCCATCATGCGAGACCTTCGCTCCGACGGATTGGGAGCGGCCTTGGGGCCCGGTACCCTCTATCGCACCATCGACCAATTGCTCGAGGAGAAGCTCATCGTCGAATCCGCGAGCCCGTCGAGCGCCAGCACCGATGAGCGGCGGCGATACTTTCGGCTGACACCGGCGGGGCGTCGCGCGCTGGCTCGGGAGGCGGCGCGGCTTTCGGAGCTGGTCAAACGCGCGGCGTCGAAAGGCTTGTTCGTGCCGGCGCGAGGTCAGCGCTGATGTTCGGCGCCGGCGAGGACACGCTCGTTGTTCTGTACCGCCGAGCCATCGCGTGGTATCCCGAACGCTTTCGAACGCAATACGGTGAGGCGATGGTCGAGGCGTTCGCCCTGGAGCTGGCCCGCGTGCGGGCCAGTCAATCGGCGACCGCCATCGCCTCATTTGCAGTTTTCATAACGCTTGATTGGGCGACCAGTGTACTGATGACGCGCATTCGGGGTGTCCGCGACCACATCCCGCGCGCTGCCGTTCTCATGCTCGTCATTGCGGTGGCGCTCGAGTTGGGTCGCAGCGGCCCGCGAACCGCCTTTCTCACGCCGCCGGTCTGCGCCGCCGACCTGTTTCTCTTGATATCGATACTGGTCGTGACCGCGGCGATTCACGCGTTCGTCGCGTCGCACGATACCCGCGAGGGCCAAGGTGCTTTCACTGCGATAGTACGCCTGGAAGATCGCGTCACGTTCAGCGACAGGGCGCGGTCCTTCGCGTTCGTTGCGCCTTCGCTTGCGCGCGACCGGCTCTCGAGAAAGTGGCCGCGGCCGCGCTCATTCCAGGACGGCGAGGCCCGCCGCGCTGATCTCGACTTCACGCACGCGTGTGTCATGCGCGCTGCCGCGCGTCTTCAATACGCGGATGGCGCGGCGCGTTCGTTCCTCGCCGTCGACGGCCAGCAGCAGCACGTTGTCCGACAGATAGCTCATGGCGTTCTGCATGCCATTGCCGGCGATGGTGTTGCCCAACGTCTCGAAGTTCAGGATGCTGGTGATGCCGCTGACCGCGAAGTGCTGGACGAGCGCGTACAAGTAATCGTGGAGGCGCTGCGGATCCGTCGCCGCGCTCGCCAGGTCGCCCAGTGCATCGATGACGAGCCGGCGCACACGCCGTTGCTTGATACGACGAAACATGTCGACGATGATGCTGTCGATCTGAAGCTCGACGGGCGACGCATACACGAGGTCGAGGCCTTGCGCCTGGGCAACGTCGGGACCACACCGAGGTTTCGAATCGTCCGCATGAGCTGCGACGGATTCTCCTGAAAGTTCATGTACAGGCTGGGCTCACCCTCGCGCGCGCCTTCCAGGGCGAACTGCAATCCGATCGTGGTCTTCCCCGCGCCCGATGGTCCCGCGAGCAACGTCGTGCTCCCGCACCAGACGCCGCCGCCGAGCATGGCGTCCAGGCCCTTGACGCCCGTGGAGATGCGCTCCGTCGCCGGCTCATAGCCTTCCGGCATCTGAGGACTCACGAGCCGCGGATAGATGTCGAGACCCGCGGTGGTGATCCGAAACGCATGCGCGCCTTCGAGATACCGGCTGCCGCGCAGCTTGTAGACCCGGAAATAGCGTTCGTCGCGGTTGCCGAGACGACGGCGCGACATCTCGACGATGCCGTCGGCGACGGCGAACTCGGGATAGAGGAGAATGTCCTCCTCCGTGTACTCGCCGAGCAGAAACGCGGTGGTGCCATAGGCCGTGAGCAGCGCGTCCGGCCCGCTCTTGGCCAGCTCGGCGCCGACGTCCTCGAAGATGACCTGCGTGCCAAGCTTCGTCTCATCAAAGAACTGGAATCCCTGGAGGTAGCGGACGGCCTTGGCGAGCGGCTCGGAGAGCGTGGTGAAATACAGGATCGGCCGCTCGTCGACCGCGTTCTCGAAGATGAGCTGTTCGGCGAAGATCGTCTTGCCCGAGCCCGGATGCCCCATGATGATGTTGATGGAGTTCGCCGGAAAGCCGCCGCCGAGGATGGAGTCGGCCTCGCGGTTGCCCGACGTCAGGCGCTCGGTGGCGTCGGCGTCGGGCTCGCGCCCGTGCACCCGGCGATCGGACAGGAGGGGAGTCAGGGAGGCGGTCATCGCACAGCCACCACGGTATTCGCATTCATCAATACTTCGGTGATCACGGCAAGAAAGGTCGATTCGACCAGCGGCTTGCGCAGAAAGGCCGCGGCGCCGGCGTCGGTCGCCCGGGCCGCGGCGGCGAGAATACTGAAAATCATGACGGGCACACCGCCGATCGCGGGGTCACTCCGAACGAGCCGGCACAGCGTCAGCCCGTCGATCCGGGGAATCAGAATCTCGGTGATCAACAGCGCCGGCGCGTCCAGCCGAACGCGGTCGAGCGCGGATTGGCCATCGTCCGCGAACTCGACGGCGAATCCGGCGTTATTTAAGAAAACTAATTGAAGTTCTCGAACGTTGCGATCGCGCTCGACGATGAGGATCGTCCGCCGGGCGTCGTCATTCCGCATCCGCGCTACCTCGCGGTGATCCGGTCGTCGATCGCGCCGCCCAGGTCGCCGCCGAGCTGGCCGAAATACGCTTCGACGGCCCAGAGGATGACGCGCCGCATCACGGCCTGCTGCTCCATCTTCGACGTCGACTTCGACTGCTCGATCAATTGGGTGAGTGTTAGGATCACTGGCCCGGGAGAACGGCCGGCGTGGCGCTCTTCACCGACGTAGGTCCACACCCCGCGACGAAGCATCGATTCGTCGATCGGCCGGACAGCGAGTGCCGCGGCGATGACCGACTCCAAGTCCCGCGTGTCTTCGAACTGCGCGAGCGTGCGCGTTTGCTCGCGCGGCGCTGACGGCCGATTCATGGAGCCTCCGAATCCTTCTGGAGCAGGCTGACCAGGAATGGCTCGAGGCGGACCGCGCGCACGGAGCGCGACGAGGAGCGCCGAAAGGGGCAGCCGGAGGCTGCTCGCCAGCTGAAGAGGAATCTAATCGATGACGCGGGTTGCCGCTTGCCGATATCGTCACGCCACGTTGGCGGACCTTCCCATCCGCGCCAGCCGTGATTCCAGGCGCGCGACCAGCACGCGGTCATTCACTTTCTCGGCCGTCGCCGCCGCCAACTGATAGCACTGGACGGCCGAGTCGATGTATCCCGGCGTCCACTCGTGGATGCGCCCCATGATCTCCAGACACTCCGCGTAGCGCAGCGCGTTGTGCGTCGCCGCATAGTGTCCGAGCGTCTGGCTCAGAATGCTCTCGGCTTTCGCCACGTGTCCGAGCTCGAGCAGCGCGTGCGCTTGATTCTGCAGCGCGAGCATCGTCGTATCGAGCGCGTCGATGCGGTCGGCCACGTTCGTCGCGACGATCGCCAACTCGAGCGACCGTTCGAAATCCCCGCTGTCGCGCGCCGCCGCCGACGCATTGTTCAGCGCAATCGCGATCCCGATCTCGTAGCGCGCCGCCGTAAACGCCTCGACCGACTGCGAAAAATACCGCTCGGCGACACTAAACTCACGGCGCTGCGCCGCGATGGCGCCGAGATTCTGCAGCAGGATGCCTCGCACGCGCGGGCTGTGCGCTTTGCTCAGCGCGTGCTGCGCGAGGCGCTCGCCCGCAACGAAGTCGCCGCGCAACTGATGCACGCCGACCTCGACGTTCATCGCCTCCGCGGCGAGATCTCCGTTTGCCGCCTCGTCGGCCAGACGCGCGGCCGACGACGCTTCGCGAATCGCGGCGTCCCAATCACTGAGCGTGCGATAGACGCGCGCGAGACCAATGTGCGCTTCGGCGCGTTCGACGGGCGTCACACTCGCCCGAAGCGCCGTCTCATATGCCGAGATTGCACGGGCCGACACGCCGGCCTGTTCGTAGCGAAGCCCGCGCGACAGGTGCGGCCGCGGACCGAGCGGCGTCAGACTTCGCGCCCGCGAAAGGGAGTCAGTGGCATTAGTAGGCAACGGCGTAGCCCGAGAGATGGCCGGTCGTGAACGTGATGCGGTGCGCCGCGCGATCGTCGCTCCCGCCCATGTCCTGAAGAATCGCTTTCGTGTCGCGGTCGATGTACACGACGTGCAACTGAACGCCGTCCGGAATGGCGTCCGGCGAACAACGCGCGTAATCAATCGTGATCGTCGCCGGCTGCTGGAAGAGAAACGTCGTCAGCCCAACGGCGTGGACGTCCACTTCCATATACTGCGACGGAGGAACCACGATCTCGAACGCCGTGGGGAGCAAGACGGCGCTGAGCGGCAGTCTGAGCGCGTCGCCGCCCAGCGAGAGTACGCCGCCGAGAACACCGAGGACGCCGCTCGTACGCGCGCTGTCGGTCGCAGGACACACGAGCAAGTGAGTCGCGGGCGTCTCGGTGAATTGCGCCGCAGGCTGCACGCGCGGCGGCGCGGTGGGCGCTCGGCCGGAGTCACTACAGGCCGCGACGCTCAGACAGAGCGCCGCGGCGATGGCCATCGATGATCGCATTACTTCCTCCCGCCAAGTGCGAAGCCTGACGGTAGCATGGCTCGATGGACTCGCCGATGACGCCGATCACAATGTTTACGGATGATTTGTCCCTTTCTAGCGGGCTGGACCGGCGGGCTGAGGCATGTTCACATTGATGTATGCCCGACCTCTGGAATTCACCCGCGGTGGCGAAATGGCGCGACGCCCTCGATCGCTACGAGGATGTCATCGAACGGCAAGGCGTGACGAAACTCGCCGAGCGGGACGCCTGGTATCGAAAGGAGTTGCCGAAGGCGATCGTCGGCCGTGCGAAACCGCACGTCACGCTCGCCGAGCTCGTGAAGCTCACCGAGTGGAAGATGTCGCGCGGTGAGTGGCGCGCGCGAAACCTGGTCCTGGTGAATGGCAATGACGCGGCGAGTGTCATCGCGACGACGACGGCGGCGCTGAGCATGATCCCGCATCCGACGAAGCCGATCTCCGAGATCGCGAAGCTCGACGGTGTCGGCCCCGCGACGGCCTCCGCGGTCGCGGCCGCGACGGCGCCTGGCGTGTATCCGTTCTTCGACGAGTTGGTCGCCGCGCAAGTGCCTGGACTCGGCAAGGTCGCGTGGACGCTCGGCTACTATGCGAAGTACGCGAGCGCGCTGCGTGAAAAGGCGGAGCAGCTTGGCAAGGGATGGACACCGGTGAAGGTCGAACGTGCGCTGTGGGCACAGAGCGGCGGCAAGGCGGCGATGCACTAGGTGTTGCGTCGACGCCGCTCCGGCTCGTTACGCGCATCCGAGGAGGAACACTCGTGAAGCACGTCAGAACAGAACGCGCCGCCGCGGCGATCGCGCTGGCGGCTATATCGCTGGCGGCTATGGCGCTGCCGGCTATTTCGCTGCCGTTTGCTCGTGCGAGCGGGCAGGCATGCTTTGCCACGCCGACCTCGATGACGCCAACCAGCTGGAAGGCCCCTGCCCCGTCGCCGCAGAAGCCGCCGACGCCCGGCTTCAAATTGATTCGAGAGATTCCACTTCCCGGCCCCGCCAATCGGTTCGACTATCAGAGCTTCGATCCGTCGACCGGCCGGATTTACATGAATCACATGAATGCGGGCCGCACCGTGGTATTCGATGCCGACAGCGATCGCGTCGTCGCCGAGATCATGGACGTGCCGCGTGCGACCGGCGTCTTGGCGGTGCCGTCGCATCATCAGGTGTACATCTCGGCCGCCGGGGCGCACGACGTCGCGATCGTCGATGATAGAACTCTTAAGATCCGGAAACGCGTCGGCGGTGTTCGTTTTCCGGATGGAATCGCGTATGCGCCGAATGCCGACAAGGTGTTCGTCTCGGACGAATCGGGCGGCGTGGATGCCGTGATCGACGCGACGACGGGCGCGAAGCGGTCGACGATCGACCTGGGCGGCGAGGCCGGCAACACGCACTATGATTCGGTTTCCCACTGCATCATCGTCGCCGTCCAAACGCGAAATCAGATGGTCGCGATCGATCCGATCGCCGAGCGCGTCGTGCAGCGTTATGACCTCGCGGGCTCGGAGCACCCGCACGGATTCACGATCGACGAGCCGGATCGGCTGGCATTCATCTCGTGCGAGGGCAATGCCGCGCTGATCGTGCTCGATCTTCGCACGATGAAAGCGATTCAGCGGCTCCAGGTTCCGGACGACCCCGACGTGCTCGCGTGGGACGCGGCGAGGCGGCGGCTCTACGTGTCCGCGGAATCGGGAGTGCTATCGGCGTTTTGGCTGGACGGCACGACGCTCAAACCGGCCGGCGAGATCCGCGCGGCACATGCGCACACGGTGTCGGTCGATCCCCGCTCGCATCGCGTGTATTTGCCGCTCGAGAACATCAACGGCCATCCGGTTCTGCGCATTTACGAGCCGGCGGGCTGACGCTGAGGCGGTAGCGACGCTCAGCGCATGTCGCCGAGCATGGCGCGCCGGCTATTGCACGGTGATGGTGCCTTTCATTCCAAACGCGAGATGCGGCGTACAGTAATAGTGATACGTTCCCGCCGGCGCACCGCCAAACGAGATCGTGTACGTCTGACTTGGATTCATGAGCAGTGGTCCGGTCAACGGCGCGGTCGTCTGCGGCATGTTTGCGCGCAATACAGGTACCGCGGCGGGCGGAATACTGTCGGACCAAAACGTCACGTTGTGCGGTAGTCCGGAGACCACCGTCCACCGAACGCCGTCGCCAAGCCTGATCGTGAGCGATGCGGGATCGAACCGATAACCCGTCGCGTCACCGAACATTTTGACATCCCACGTCTTGCCGGCGATCGATTGCGCCGAAGGCGTGGAAGGCGCCGGCGGCGGCGCGGCCGTTCCGGTGTCGGTTCGCGGCTTCTCCGCACGCCCACACGCGAGCATCACACACATCGCACACACCGCGAGCGCCAAGAGCACCCGCGCGCATGATTTCGGCAGCATGGCCCACCCCATTCGTCTCGTGGAACGATGCCGCCGCGAGTTGCATGCCAGGCCCGAGGGCCGCCGGCGACTTCCGTGCTGGCCAATACGGGGGATACCCCGTATCTTGGTGGGTGTGGACCACAGCTCAGTCGATGCCCTCTTCGACGGCGCCAGCGATGAGACTCGGCCTCACGAACGACGCGCGCACGTGCTTCATCCTCCGCCACGGCGTCGTGCCGTGGGGGATCATCGCCGGTGCGCTCGCCGCGCTGGGCGCCGCGCTTGGCGTGCGCGGTGAGACGGCATCCTCCGCGCCCGCGAGCGCCGCGACCATCGCGGGCATCGCGGGCATCGCGGGCATCGCGGCCATGTGCTTCGTGATTTGGTGTTTTGTCGCGGGCTGGGCGGTCGGGGCCGCGCGTTGGGAACTCCGCCAACACTCGAACCCGACCACGCCGATGCCGCGCAGCCGCGAACGCCCGCGAGGCCCCACTCGCGATGAGTGATACTGAACTAACGGCGCCGAACATCACGTCCGGAAACGGCGTCCCAGGCCACGCTACGCAAGGGCGGCCGCCGCAACTCGGTGGGTCCCGCGTCACCCGTCAACGTCCGTGGACGCGCCAGCGCCGCCTCATCATCGACACGATCATCCTGGGCGCCGCGGGCGCAGCCGCGGCGCAACTGTTCAACTTCTTGCTCGGGTGGTCCGGCGCGTTCTTTTTGCGCGGCGTCGCGGGGTATCAGCCGCCAGGATTGCCGAGTGAGGGTGGGCAGCCGGTCGAGATCGTCGGGTCGCATGGTTTGTGGCTCGTTCCCGTCGCCACGACGCTCGGCGGTCTCATTGTCGGTGCGCTCACAACGTGGTTGGCCCCCGAAGCGGAAGGACACGGCACCGACGCCGTCGTTCGAGCATTTCATCAGACGGGAGGATCGCTGCGGACACGCGTCGCGCCGGTCAAGCTCGTCGCATCGGCGATTACGATCGGTTCGGGCGGCTCGGCGGGTCGCGAAGGGCCGATCGCATTGATCGCCGCGGGTGTCGGATCGTGGTACGCCGATATCACGAAGCGTGACGCGCGCGATCGGCGGCTGCTTTTGCTCGTCGGCGCGGCGGCTGGTTTGTCGGCGGTATTTCGCTCGCCGATCGGTGCCGCGCTCTTCGTCATCGAGGTGCTCTACGCCGAGATGGAGTTCGAGTCCGGCGTTCTCCTGTACGCGACGCTCGCGGCGATCATTGCGTATGCGTTGAACGGGATGATCGTCGGCTGGAACGCGCTCTTCGTCGTTCCACCGATCTCGGCGCTGCGCGCCCCGCTCTCCTACGGATGGTATGCGATACTCGGCGTGGCGGCCGGCGTGCTCGCGACCGCGCTTCCCGTCGTGCTCTATCGCATACGCGATCTGTTCCGTACAATGCGGGTCCACCCGGCGCTCAAGCCGGCGATCGGCGGACTGCTCACGGGCCTGGTTGCATTGGCGTGGCCACAAGTCATCGGCGGCGGCTACGGGTGGATTCAGCGCGCCATCGACGGGCACGTCGCGCTCAGCGTCCTGCTCGCCCTTGCCGTCGTCAAGATCGTGGCGATGAGCCTGACGGTTGCCTCGGGCGGGTCGGGCGGCGTGTTCGCGCCGAGCTTGTTCGCGGGCGCCATGCTTGGCGGAGCGTGCGCGGCTGCCGCGCACCTGCCGCCGGCTCCGTTCGTCGTTGTCGGGATGGCGGCGGTATTCGCCGGTTCGGCTCACGTACCCATCGCGACGATGATGATGGTGACCGAGATGACCGGAGGGTACACGTTGCTCGTTCCGGCGGCACTGGCGGTGATGCTGAGCTATCTCGTGCAAATGAGATTGAGCTCGCGGCTCGCCTATCGAAGCGTGTACGAGGCGCAGGTGGCCAATCGGACGGATTCGCCGGCGCACCATACACAGCATCTCGAGACGGCGCTTCGGATCATTCGCGAACAAGAACTGTCGAACATCGGCAACATCGGCGAGGTCGATCTCGTGCGGCTGCTGCGCGTCGGCATTCCCGTGGAGCTCGCAGGGGGACAGCGACTCTTCGTCGGCGTCGTGCCGGCGGCGAGCCCGATCGTGGGCAGCACGATTGCGAGCAGTGGGCGGACCATCGCGGGAGTCGAGACCAACATCATCGCGATCATCCGCCAGGATCGCATGATCGTGCCGCGTGCGGACACCGTCTTTCAGCGCGGCGACGGACTGGTTCTCGTCGCCGCCGAAACGGCGCTTCCGCAACTCGGCACATACTTGGAACTCTGGTGAGCACGCCTTGGTCGCGAGAATCGCGGCCCGATCGCTAGTGGCCTGCGTGTCGAGGGATGACGTTCGCGCCGATTGGATCTACATTGGGGCGTTTCCCTCGATGATCGTCGACGCCAATCACGACTTTAGTCTTTTTATATCGCCATGCCTCGAACGACGAGATCCCGCACCGCAGGGTCGCTTCGACAAAACGACATGTCCTCGGCCGTCGCATCGATTCGGCGAATTGTCCGCGTGCTCCGCCTGGCGTCGCAAAAAACGCAAGCAGCGGCCGGGATCAGCGCGGCGCAGTTGTTCGTGTTGCAACAGCTCAGCGATGGCGCCGAGCTTTCGCTCAACGAACTGGCTGAACGAACGCTTACCGATCGAAGCTCGGTTGCGGCCGTGGTGGACCGCTTGCAGATACAGCACCTCGTCGATCGCGCGACCGACCCGTCCGATCGACGCAGAGCCGTGGTGCGGATTACGCCGGCCGGCGGGCGAATTCTGAGACGCGCGCCGGACGCGCCGACCACCGCGCTGCTCGCCGCGCTTCGCCGGCTCGAACGCCGAGAGCTCACGGCGCTCGCGCGGTCTCTGCGTCAACTCACCGTCGCTCTCGGAGCGACAGCGGAGCCGCCCTCGATGCTGTTCGCGGATGACGGCGTCATTCGAGCGAGGCCCCACGCTCGACCGAAGCGCTCCAAGTCGAAGTGATTGGCTCGCGCATGCAAGGCTGACCACCTGCAAACCTGAGCTGCTACGATTCTCGCCGCGCCTCGGCGCTCGAGTCCGGCGCTCGAATACGAGCCTGCCTAGATACCGAATCCGGGCAATTCGCCTCCATCGACGTACCCGGCGTAGGCGGCGCGCTCGGTCGCGCGCATCACCGGCGCCAGCGAGTCTCGAATTGTGGCCACGATCTCCGGCGCCACGCCGGTTCGCATCAGCGCAGCGACGATCGAGTCTTCGGCGACGCTGATCTCCTCGGCCAATATCAAGGCGTGGTATCCCTGGCGGCGCCTGAACGCACCGTGCTCGCGCGCCACCGCTCGAAGGCGTGCCGCTCGCACGCCTGGAGGAAGCAGACCACCGCACTGCAGCAGTTCCTCGAGCACGGCACGAAAGCCACCGGTCACGTCGTCGAGCCACATGTCGTTCCACGGACGGCAGGCGCGTAGCGTAGCCAGCCAGTCCTCCATCGCCTCAGCGGCGAGTACGGGCGGCTCACCGCACCAGCGGAGGTCCGGCCATTCACGGTCGCTCACATCCGGATCCATCAAAAAGGGGGTCTCCCCCATATTAATCACGGTGCCGCCGGTTGCGCCAGGATGGACGCCAGGCTGCTCAGCGCATGTCGCCGAGCATGGCGCGCCATTCCTCGAGATAGGCGGGTGTACCGTCTGCTTTTCGAGGGGTGGCGCCGTTCGTCACCACGCTCAGGTGATTCGGATTCTGCGACAGGATCGCCGCGGGCTCCAACGTGAACACGTGAATGTGATCGCGCGGAATGCGGAGGGCCGAGTAGGCGCGCGCGATCAAATCGGCGGTGTTCTCATTGCGATGATACGCCGCGTACCATCGATCGGACGGCGTCGCGCCGGATCCGCGCGTCACCCACGGGGCCAGCACGTGTCGCGGACCGTAGTTGTCCCACGGGCTCGAGAACAGCACCGCGCGCGCGACCATCGTGCGCTGCGCGATGTACGCGGCCATCCCTGCCCCCTGCGACAAACCGGAGACGGCGATGCGCGACCAATCCGGTTGTCCGTCCTTGAGATATTGCGACCAGTGTTCACCCGGATGCTGTCGATCGAGATACGCGAGAAGCTTGGTGAGTCGCGCGACAATCGACTCCTCGGCGCGGTCGTCGATGAGCGACGTGACGTCGTCGCCATAGATCCGCTTGCGGCGGACTTTCTCCGCGCATCCCGGGTCGGGCTCACGCGGACACACTTGCTGGACTGCGGGCGTGTCGACGTATTCCAGGCCGATGACGCGGTAGCCCTGCTTCACGGCGACGTCGGAGAACACCGTCGTGTTCTGTGGGCGGCCGCCCGTGCCCGGAAAGAAGACGAGGAGCGGCGCATCCGCCTTGGCGGAGCGATCGAAGCTGATGTAATGCGGGTTGTCGAAACGGCGATCGGATGATGAATCGGCCACCGACGGATTGACCCGGTAGACGACGATTCCAGTCACCGTCACCGTGTCGTGCGGGGTCTGCGCACCCAGCCGATTGACCGCGAGGACAAGTGCGACGCCGACGAGACGCGACGAGCGCCGAATGCTTGCCGAAAATGGTGCCACCAGTGAACCCGCGGCTCGCGGTGCGCGTGTCATATGATCGTTCCGTAGAAAAACCATGGCGTGAGCGAAGAGAATATGCCGCCACGCGGCGATTTCGCTACTCTCACTGCGCCGCACCCCCCAACGGGCCGGACGTTGCTCCGCTGACATCCGTATCACAAGTTTCAGCATGTCCCGCCCGGACGCGCCAACGCGCCACGCTCGCTTGACTGGTCGCCTGTCATTCGCGATCTGGTCCATCCCCGCCCTCCTCTCCACCCTCGAGACGGTGGTATTCGCGCGGCAAGCCGGACACCCGATTCCGGTGTGGCGGGCCTTCGTGAGCGAGGCACCGCAGTGGTATGCGTGGGCGGCATTCACGCCGGCGATTCTACGTCTTGCCGAACGATTTCCGTTGGGGCGCCGCGAGAAGCGCGGCAACTTCCTCGTGCACGCCGGCGCGTCGCTCGCGGCGAGTCTCATCGCCGCGGCCGCCGACGCATTCGTCGGGGCGCTCGTTCGGCCGTCGTCTCGCTCGCTCGCGGCATCGGCATCGAGTTGGTTCATCGGGCAGCTGCCGGCGACGACGCTCGCGTACTTCGCCGTGGTCATTATCGGCCATGCGCTCGCGAGCCAGGCACGTCTCCGTGAGCGCGAGCAGCAAGCGCTCGAGCTGGAAACGCAGCTGCGCGACGCCCAGTTGGCGACGCTCCGCATGCAGTTTCAACCGCACTTCTTGTTCAATGCGCTCAACGCGGTCATGGGACTCGTCCGCGATCAGCGCGGGGATGACGCCATCCGAGCACTCGCGCTGCTCGGCGACGTGTTCCGCGTTGCGATGAGCGCCGACGGACGCCATGAAACCACGCTCGCTGAAGAACTGGATTTCCTGACACGGTATCTCGAGATCGAGCGCATGCGCTTCGGCGACCGCCTCGCCGTCGCGATTCACATCCCGCCGGAGCTCAGTCGCGCGCGAGTTCCGCGATTCATTCTGCAGCCCTTCGTCGAGAACGCCCTCAAGCACGGCATTCTGCGCGAGCGCGCCGGCAATAGCGTCACCATCGCCGCGTCGCGCGTCGACGCAACGCTCCGCCTGAGCGTTCGCGACGATGGGCGCGGTCTTACCGCGCCGGCGATCGCCGGCCTCGGGATCGCCAACGCACGCAGTCGCCTGGAACGCATGTACGGATCGAGCGCCAGCGTACTGGTCGCCAACGCCGAGTCCGGCCCCGGTGTGGCGGTCGACATCGTCATTCCGTGGATGCCACCCGCCGCCGCACCTGGATGATTCGCGCCATCGTCGCCGACGACGAACCGATGTCGCGCCGCGTCGTCGAGCAATTGCTCGCGCGCCATTCCGACGTATCCGTCATCGCATCGTGCGCGGATGGCGATGCCGCGCACGACGCCATCACGCGGCTGGCGCCGGACGTCGCGTTCCTCGACGTCCGCATGCCGTTGAGGAGCGGCCTCGAGGTAGCCGAGGGCGATGGCTCACGAGCCAGCGCGCTCGTTGTGTTCGTGTCCGCGTATGAGGAATTCGCATTGCCCGCGTTCGCGGTCGCGGCAGTCGACTATCTGACCAAGCCGCTCGTCGAGCCGCGCTTCGACGAGGCCGTGGAGCGCATCAGGCACCGCCTCGGCGGAGGTCACGTCTATCCGCGGCATTTCGTCGCTCGTGTGGGGACACGCGACATCGTCATTCCGACGGACGACGTCGACTACATCGCAGCCGACGACGTCTACGCCGCGGTTGTCTCGCGCGGCAAACGATTCTTGGTTCGTGCATCGCTCGACACATTGGACCGCACGCTCGATCCGCGCCTATTCTGTCGCGTTCACCGGTCGTACATCGTGCGCCGCGATCGAATCATGGAAGTTCGCCGTCTCGCGGGTGGCAACGCGGAGGTCGTCATCGGCGGCGTCGCGTTACCGGTGAGCCGGAGGCGGCGCGCATCGATCGCTGAACTTCTCAAGCCGTTCGCGACGTAGACAAAGCCGTTCCCGACAAAACCGGCCGACGTGAGCCGCCGAGTCTCGCACCGGACACTATCATGACGCGACACTCTTCGGAGATTTCGCGACATGCTCGCACACGTCGTCGCTTTGCTCTTCGCGGCGCAACCTCGTCCCAACACGCCGCAGTCTATCGTCCACGAGGCGATCGCGGCGCTGCACCACGCCGACAGGAGCGCCATCGTCTCGGTGACGCTCACCGGAATCGAGCACACGTGGATTCTCGGAAATGCGGAGCGCGCCGAGGGTCCTTGGCGCGTCGCGTACGCGCGTTTCTCCGAGTTATACGACGTCGCCGGCGGGAGATTGCGCCGCACCGACCAATCGATCCGCCCGGGTGCGGCAACAGGTCCGGACCGCGTGACGATCCTGACCGATTCCGTGCTCGTCGTGCTCGCCAACGGAGCCTACGCGGGCGGCTCGCACGGGACATTCGAGGATTACATCGATCGCGTCGACGGCGAACCGGAACGCGTGCTGCAACTTGCCGCCGCCTCGACCGAGCTTCGCCGGGAATCAGCAGTCACACGCTTCGGCGTGCCCCACGACGTCGTCTCCTTTCCCTGGCGGAACGGCCGCATGCGCATCGAGGTGAGCCGAGCGACGCGCCTGCCGGATGCCGTAGAGATTGTGCGGCCCTATGCCGACAACTTTCGCTGGGCCCCGTTCGGCGACGTCACGATGCGCACCGAGAACGTCGATTGGCAGATAACGGCCGCGGGCTCCTACTGGCCGATGCAGCAAAAAATCTCGCTGAATGGCGAGCCACTTCGCGACGTGACGTACGCCACCGCGGTCACGGCATCAGCCGTCCCGTCCGACTCGTTCGTCGTTGCGGACTCGGCGCGGCGGCGGTACGCCAGTGCATCGCTCCAGAACTTCTCGCGGTTTCGACTCGGCATGCGCGGCCAACCGGCGGAGCTCATAGCCGGCATCGTACGCGTTCCCGACTTCTGGTCGCAAACGCTGGTCAAACAGGCCGACGGCGTCGTGATCTTCGAGGCGCACATCAGCGCTGCTTACCTGCACGACGTCATCGACGAAGCGCGCCGGCGGTGGCCCGGCGCGCCGGTGAAGGCGCTCGTGATGACGTCCGATCCCTGGGCACATCTTGGCGGCGTTCGCGAGGCGATGGCGCTCGGAATTCCGATCTACGCGCAGGCGAACAGCATTCCGTTCCTGAAACGCCTCGCAGCCGCGCCGCACACGCTCGCGCCCGATTCGCTGGCGCGCTCACGGCGCGAGCCACGCGTCGTCGCCGTTTCGGGCAAGACAACGATCGGCCGCGGCGACAATCAAATCGTGCTCTATCCAGTCGGCGGGCCGTACGCCGAGCGCATGCTGATGGCGTACTTTCCCGGACATAAACTGCTGTACGGTGCGGACCTCGTGTTCATGAACCGATCGGCGGACGGCCAGCCGGCCGCCGGGTTCCTCGAAACGGAGGCAACGGATCTCGTAAACGCCGTCGCGCGCGAGCGGCTCGACGTGGACAGCGTTTTCTGCGTCCAGAATTATGGTCCGTTCGCGTGGAGCAGCTTCGTTCAGGGAATCCGCGCGGCGATTGGCCGCTGACTGAATCCGGCGTTACGGGGCGAGCACCGATGCCAATAATTTGCCGCCCTGCCGCGGATTTCCCTCATAGTAGAACACGTACACCTTGTGCGTTTTCTCATCGACCGCGCAGGTGCGCGCCGCTCCACCCTCGGGCACTTTCTCGGCGACGGTGAACTTCGACGGCGAGTCCTCGTGAATCACCGTCAGCGTGCTATCGGCGCGATTCGGATTGAACACGAGCTTGGTCGTGCGATCGAAGCAGTTCATATCCGCGCGGCTCGGCACGCGAACGCGCGACACGACGGCGCCGTTGTCGGCGTTCACGACGACGACGTCCGTATCACAGGCCATGAACACGCGGCGCGTCTCCGTGTCCATGGTGAGCCCCTGCGCGCGTCCGCAGCCGGGAACGTCCCACGTCTTTTCGATCTTTAGCGTTCGCGTATCGAACTGTTCGAGGCCGCCCTTGTCCTCGATGGCGGCGTAGAGCTTCCCTTTCCCGTCGGCCGCGGCCGACTCGAGCCCGTCTCCGATCATCGTCTTCGAGAGCAAGTTGCCGGTGCGCATGTCGACCACCCAACCATCCTTGCCGGCCCAGACGAACGCCCGATGCGTGACCGGATCATAGCGGCTCCCGTCGCCCTTGGCGTCCACGTGCCCGGTAACGGCGAGCGTCTTGAGATCGAAGAGCGTGCCGTTGCGGACGAGGCCGCGGTTATCCTCGTGGTCGATCGCGTAGCCGCCTCCGCCCCCTTCGACCGTGCCGATGACGTTGTCGTTGTCCACATCGACCACCTTGTCACCAAGTCCGTAAAGGCGGCGGCCTTCGAGATCGATGATGATGTAATCGGCGCGCGCGGCACCGATGTCGATCGTCTTCACGACGTGATAATGCGACGTCTGCGCACCAGTCGCGGAACCAGCGAACGTGACTGCGGCGACAGCGACGGCAAGCCAGCGGGGGCGGAACATGGGCGAGCTCCGGTAAGAGGCCATACGACACCTCCAAACCTATCGCGTCCAAACTGCCAGGAAGATTACAAGCAGCGGGCCACGTCCCGGCTCCGTCGTACGTTGTCCGACGTTGGACTGGGACATGAGTAAGGAAACTGCCAAGAGAGGGAGATGCCCGCTTCACATTATTGTGAAAGACAAAATCCGCTCTTAAGGTTAAGGTTGACACGCAAAGGATCCGCCGATGATCAAGCGCAGCCTTCGACTACTGCTCCTTCCCTGTCTCCTCGCGGCCGCACCAGCCGCACCGCGCGCGGCGGACAGCCCGTTCGTCGGTGATTGGAAGCTCAATCCGTCCAAGAGCACGCTCACCGATCGCATGAAGGTGGAGAGCGCCGGCGGCAACAAGTACACGTTCAATTTCGGCGGTGGACCGGAGACGATCGTCGTCGATGGCACAGACCAAAGGACGCCCCTCTCCGGAGACGGCACCCTCGCGGTCGCGGTCGAAGGCGACAAGTGGAAGGTCATTCGCAAGACGAACGGCCGCACCACGATCACCGCGAATTGGAGTCTTTCAAAGGACGGCAAGGCGCTGACCGATCATTTCACCTCGTTCAATGCCGACGGCTCGCCCTTCCAGCTGAACTATGTCTACGAGCGACGCGCCGGAGAATCGGGTTTCGCGGGGACGTGGGTAAGTACGAGCCTGCAAGCCGTGAACTACGTCGTCGTGTTACAGATCCGGCCCTACGACGAAGGCGGACTTGCCATTGTCGATTCCGCTACTCAAGTCACGGGAAACGTGCAATTCCCCGCGACCTTGGTGCGCCGGCTGGATGAACACACGATTGAATTGATGCGCAAGGCGAGCGATGGCCAAGTCACTCCCCGCATACGGCTCGAGCTCTCCTCGGATCTCAAAACGATGACGCTGACTCCAGCCATTGCGGGAGAGGACCCGCACATCCTCGTGTTCGACCGCCAATAGCTGTGCAATTACAGTACGGCGCACGCTACTCCAACCGCAGCGCCTCCAACGGCCCAACGCTCGCCGCGCGCCTCGCCGGCAAATAGCTCGCGACGACCGCCGTCGTCACCAGGACCACGATCGCGAGACTGAGCGACGGCACGTCGATCGCCCCGACGGCAAAAAGCTGCGTTCGAATCAATCGCGCTCCGACAAACCCCGCCGGTACGCCGATGACAATTCCGATAATGGCCACGCGTACCGCCTCGCCAAGCACCATTCGCGTCACGTCGCCCGGCTCGGCACCGAGCGCCGCGCGTAAGCCGAATTCGCTGGTGCGCTGACTGGTCGAATATGCGGTGACACCGTATAAGCCCAGCGCCGCGAGCACCAACGTGACGACGCAGAAGAACATCGTCACCTGCACGAGCAGCACGTCCTGCGATACCGTACCGCGCACGAGGTCGTTCACTGGATCGACCTGGACCTGGAGCGCTGGGGCAACGTTTTCCACCGCACGACGAATCGGCTCGACGAAGCGCGACGGATCTCCTCGAACGTGCACCACGAGTTTGGCCGCCCCCGAGTTGCCCACGTTCGGATTGCTGAACACGGTGTACATCTCGCGAATCGGCTGGCCGCGAACGTTCTTGCTTTGAAAATCGCGCACGACCCCGACGACGGTATAGTGCAGCGTGTCGGCCAGCGTCACCGTACCGCCGAGCGGGTTACGAGCAGCGAAGTACTTTTTCGCCATCGTCTCGTTGATCACGACAGCACCTGTGGCGGGCGGTCCCGTCTCGAGATCGTGCGACTCCATGTCGCGGCCGCGAATCAACCGCGCGCCAATGGCGTGGAAAAAGTTTGGGCCGACCTGATCGATTGAAACGATGCGCTCCGAATCCGCTTGTGGTACGAATCCCGACACATCGACGCGGCCCCCGGCGGCCCCCCCGCTGAACAATCCGTGATCGGCGAATGCGGCGGCATCCACACCAGGCACACGGCCGATCCGGTCCGCGAGATCGCGCCGCAATTGACCCAGGCGCGCCCCGACGTACTGCGAACGCGACGTCCGTACGCGCACCGCAATCACGTGATCGCGATCCGCGCCGATGTCGCCGTGCAGAAGTTGTTGCATACTCCGCACGAGCAATCCGCCGCCCATGAGCAGCAGCATCGACAACGCGATCTGCGCCACGACGAGCGCGCGCCCAAACGGAACGCGGCCTCCGCCGACTCGCGCACCGCCCATCAGGTTTCGTCCTTGTGAACGCAGCGACGTCGCGAGGTCGACCCGCGTCGCGCGAAACGCAGGCAACAAACCAAACAACAGCACGCAGGCAAGCGTCATTGCGCCCGTGAAGACGAGTACCCGCGCATCGAGTGTCGTATCGATCGCGATCGGGCCGGAGACAGCCGAACCGACGTGCACGGTCGTGAGCAACACTCGGCTGCCCCATGTCGCGGCGAGCAGTCCGAGCACGCTCGACACGATCGCGAGCAACATCCCTTCCACGAGCAGTTGCTGAATCAACCGTCCTCGTGCCGCGCCGAGCGTCATGCGGACCGTCATTTCGCGGCGGCGCGCGACGATGCGCGCCAGCATCAGACTCGAGACGTTCGCGCAGACGACGAGAATCACCAAGCCGACCGCCGCCATCAGCACCCACAGCGCCTTTGCATACTCGGCGCGCCGTTCGGAAAATCCGCGGGCGCCCGACACGACTGGAACGGGATTCGCCTTGAGGCCATCGTCGAACTGCGACAGCGCGCGGCCGGAAAGATTTTCGCGGATCGCGTTCGCCTCGACCGCGCTCACCTGCTGGCGCGCCTGCTCGAGCGTAACGCCCGGCTTGAGCCGGCCCATCATCATGAGCCACGACCACGCGCGATCGTCCAATTTGTTCATACCCGGCTGAATCGCCGGGTCCATCATCATCGGCAGCCAGAAATCCAACGGCTGGCCGATGATGTCGCCGCTGAAGCCCGGCGGCGTCACGCCGATGATCGTCACGGCGACGTCGTTGACGCGCATGACGCTGCCGATCGCGGCGCTCGACCCCGAGAAGCGGCGCTGCCAATACTCGTACGTGATGACCGCGACGGGATCCTGTCCCGGCGTTTCATCTTCGGCCGCGGTGAAGGTGCGTCCGGCGTAGGCGGGCACGCCAAGCACCGAAAAGAAGTTGCCGGTCACGAATCGTGCGTGCGGCTGTTCGACCGTTGCCCCGGTGCCAGCGCCCATCTGCACGTCTATCGGCCCCGACCATCCGTTCGCGTACATGTCGGTGAACACCGTGTTGCGCGCGCGCACGTCCCGGTAGAGCAGGAACGACACGAAGCCGGTGAGCGGAGAGCCCACATTGTTGTTGTTCACCTGCGTGGGATCGCTCACGATCACGAGTTGCTCGGGATGCGCTACCGGCAGCGGACGCAGTAAGAGCGCGTCGACGAGCGTGAAGATCGCGGTATTGGCGCCGATGCCGAGTGCGAGCGTGGTGATGACCGTCAGCGCGAAGGCGGGTCGGCCTTTGAGCGATCGAACGGCAAAGCGCACATCGCGCACGATGGACTCGAGGCGCGCCGTCCCGCGCGTATCGCGGCTCGCTTCCTTCATTTGTTCGACGCCGCCGAACTCGAGGCGCGCGCGGCGGAGCGCCGCGTCCCGCGACATGCCTTGCCGCTCGTACTTCTCCGCTTCGCGTTCGACATGGAAGCGCAGCTCGGCGTCGAGCTCTCGCTCGAGGGACGGGCGCGAGAACAACGCGCGGAGGCGATATCGGATGTCGCTCAGCAGTTCGGCAAGCATGGCGGTCGTTTCCTCTCGTCCTTCTACAGGTCGGCGGAAGAATGCGATCCCTCATGTAGAAGCGCAAGGGGTCAGTTGAGCGCGGATCGTGCCTAAGATGTACGGAAAATGGACACGCACGCCTCCCTCACGACTGCCCGGTCGCTCACGACCGCCGCGCTCCTCATCGCGATCGCCGCCCTCGTCCTGTTCCTGGTCCTCGTACACGTCGTCACGGCGCCGTCCGTCGACGCGTTCGACCTCCGCGTCGAACAGTGGTGCGCCGCGCACCAGGCGCCGTGGGTGCACGGATTCTTCGACATCGTCTCGAGACTGGGCGGCACGACCGGAATGCGCATCGTCGGTTTCGCGAGCGCCTTGCTCCTGTTCGTGTTTCGCTCGCGGCGGCTGGGCATCGGCATGGCCGCGGTCGTGCTCGCCGGGATGCAGGCGTTCGAGATCGCGAAACGCGTCATCGCCCGGCAGCGACCCGCGCACGGCTACGCCGTCGATCCGACCTACGCCTTCCCGTCCGGCCACGCGACGATTGCCGCCGCCGTGTGCGGTACGCTCGCGTACGTGTTGTGGCGCGAGCGCCTCCTGCCGAGCGCGGCGGCGATCGGCGCGGGGATTGCTCTGCCTGTCATCGTCGGAATCAGCCGCGTGTATCTCGACATGCACTGGGCGACGGACGTCGCCGGCGGCTGGCTGGCCGGGCTGATCATTGCCTGCGTGGCCGCGGCCGCCTATGAAATCGCTCTGACCCGTACAAACCGTACAACCCTCTCACGATGAATCGCATCGCCCGCACCCGGCACGTTGTCGTCTCTTGCTCCGGTCTCTTCACACTTCTCTCATCGCGCGCCCGCGCGCAGGAACCCCTCATCACGCATCGCGATCTCGTCGTCGTCGGTGCGGCCACCGCGGGGTCGGCGCTGCTCTCGCTGTATGACGTCCGCATCGCGCACAGCTTCGGCGACACCCTGCTCCACGCGCGTCATGGGAACTACACGACGGTGGCGAAGCGCGCGAGCATCGTGACGGAAACCGTGTTGATGGGCACCGGCGGCCTCGTGTACTTCATCGCCGACCGCAAACAGGACTTCGCCACCGCCGACGTCGCGCTGCACAGCACGATGTCGGTGCTCTCAGCGGCGATGTTCATTCAGGTCGTGCGCGGCATCGCCGGGCGCGCGCGTCCGTACGTCGTCGACGAAGACGGACACCAGCACGACAGCGATCCGTACGATTTCGACCCCCTGCACGGCTTCACGAGCTTCAACTATCGCTCGTTCCCGTCGATGCACGCGATGGCGAGCTTCGCGGTGGCGTCGGCGCTCTCGCAGGAGATGCGCTTTCGCCACACGCCGAACCGCAACATCATCACGCCCGCGCTCTACGTTGGCGCGACGATGCCGGCGCTCGCACGCCTCTACCTCGACGAGCACTGGGCGAGCGACATCGCGCTCGGCGTCTTCCTCGGCGTCCTCTCCGGGCAGAAGGTGGTGCAGTACACGCATTCGCATCCGAACAACGTGCTGGACCGGAAATTCCTGGGCTCGCGCGCGCTCGGAATGCAGGCGACGGTGAGCGTTGGCGCGGGCGGATTGTCGTTCGGGTTGGTGCCGTTCTGACGCCGAGATCGCCGCGCACTTGGGTGCCGGAAAATTCTCCGTCGCCCCGCGCGAGGATCTTGCCGTTCGCCAGGCTTCCCACCCGCCTTGTCGACCTCCGCGCCAACTCGTACGTTTGCCGCTCGCGACGTTTCACGGAGAGCTGCGTCGCATTACGCTTCACGACGCCCGCCCCCGAGTCACGCCGATGATTGCACGTCGCACCGCCGCCGCGGTTCTTGTCCTATTCGCGTTTGCTCATGCCGCCGACGCGCAGGACGAAACGCCGCCGCCTTCCGGCCCCACCGTGCACGCCCTCCTGTTCGGCGACGCCGACTATCTCGCCACCACCCGCAAGGTGCCCACGGGGTTCTCGCTCGGTCAGCTCGTCGGCCACGTCAACGCCGCACTGAGCGATCATCTCACGCTGTTCGGGGAGGTCAGCGCGACCGCCCAGCCGACCGGCTATGCGATCGAGGTCGAGCGCTCGATTCTCCGCTACGACTTCACCGACGAATTCAAACTCTCGGTGGGGCGGTTCCACACGCCGATCGGCTACTGGAACACCGCCTTCCACCACGGCGCATGGTTGCAGACGACCATCCTTCGCCCCGAGGAGATCAAGTTCGGCTCGCAGCTGCTTCCGACACACTTCGTCGGCGCGTTCGCTGAAGGCAACGTGCCGTCGAATGCCTTTGGGCTTGGCTACCAGGTGGGCTTGGGCAACGGCCGCGGCGCGACGATCTCACGAGCGGGCGACGCGGGTGACGTGAACGGGAATCGCGCGTGGACAGCCGCCGTCTATGCACGACCGCTGTCGCTGCCCGGCTCGCAGATTGGCGTTTCCTACTACCACGATCGCGTGGATCCCGCGGGTGTGCCGATGGCGACCGAAGGCACGGCATCCGCGTACATCGCGTGGGAGCAGGACCGGACCGAGTTCCTCGCCGAGTATTCGCATATCGCGCACACGCCGCTCGCCGGCGGCGACGAGACCGCGAACCACGCCTACTATGCGCAGCTCGCCTATCGCCTCCCAGGCCAGGCGCGTGCGTGGAAGCCGTACGTGCGCGGCGAACGAATCACCATCGCGCAGAACGACGTCGTCTTCGCGCCGCTCCTGCTCGGCTACGACGGTCTGACGGCCGGCATCCGCTACGACTTCGCGGCCGACGCCGCGCTCAAGGCCGAAATGCGTGGCGAGCGGTTTCAAAGCACGGGCTGGTCACGCGCATTTGCGATTCAGGCGGCGTTCACCGTCCCTGACTTGTTCAGTACCGGCGAGAGCCAGACGGTACACCAATGAGCATTCTCATATCAGGCCGGCGTGCCGCGGCCGGCAGTCTCGCCGCGACGATCATGCTGCTCGTCGCATGCGGCGGCGCGACGTCGAAGCCGGAAACCACAGCGGCGCCCGCACCGACACCCGAACCGCGGTCCGAGCCGGCTGTTCCCGCCAAACGCCCAACCGCGCCGCGCACCGAACACCGAGCCACGCCGGCTGCGTCGGCCGCGAGCGAAGCACAGGCGATCGCGATCGTCGTGAACCCGCACACGAGCGTGAACAACGTGAGCTTCGACGAGCTGCGCCGTCTCTTCATGGGCGATCAGCAATTCTGGCACGATCACTCCAAGGTCACGCTGCTCGTGCGCGCGCCGACGGCGCGCGAGCGGTCGATCGTGCTCGAGCGCATCTATCACATGGATGAGGAGCGCTTTCACGAATACTGGATCGGCAAGATGTTTCGCGCCGAGGTGGCGGGCGGACCGAAGATCGTCTACAGCACCGACATGGCGCTCAACCTCGTCGAGGCGATTCGCGGCTCGATCACCTTCGTGCCCGCGTCAGCCGTGACGTCCGGTGTGAAGGTCCTGCGCATCGACGGGAAGCTCCCGTCCGATCCCGGCTATCCGCTGAAGTGACCGAGATGCCACGATGAGCGACGAACGCGTCGAGCGCTCGACGAACGAAGATCGCGACGGCGGCAAGCCCGCCGACTGGCGCCGCAAGATGCGCCTGCCCGAATGGGTGAAGGAAATCATCAAGCAGTCGCCGTCGATCATGGTCGGCATTCTCCTGGCGCTCTGGGTGGACAAGTGGAAGGAGCGGCGCGCCGACCACGAGCTGGCGATCAAGTCGCTGCGCACGTTTCTCACCGAGGTTCGCCGCAACGAAGCGCGGCTCGACGACGTGATACCGTATCATCGCGGAATTCGCACGATCCTCGCCCGCGCGGACTCGGCGCACACGACGCGATTGCCGCCGGATCTCGCCACCGGCGGCGGCGTGGACGGTCTGCGCGCGCCGTCGCTGCTCGAGACGGCGTGGACCACCGCCGTGTCGACCCAGGCGCTCACGAAGCTCGACTACGAGACCGTCGCGGCGCTGTCGCTCACCTACACGCTGCAGGCCCGCGTGCGCGACGAGAGCCGCGACGGCATCAACCGGCTGGTTGCCGCGGGCGGAACGGGCACGGCGGGTCCGCAGCTTTCGAATTACACGGCGGAGCTGGTTTCGAATGAAGACGAGCTGCGGGCGACGTACACACAGGCGGAGGCCGTGATCAAGAAAACGCTCGCGTCGTTGGGCGAGTCGGCGGCTGAAGCGCGCTGAGCGCGGCGGCGTCTACCGACGTCTACCGCGGTTTGACCGGCCGCTCGAAGCCGCGTGCCGCTCGCGGCGTCGGACTCAGAACGATCGCCGCGACCGAATCCGCGATGTGTGCGCCGATCTCGGCGTCACGGTGCGCGGTGGAATCGAGAACACGGAATCCCCAGACGTGGCCGCGGTCCTTCGCGCGCACGTATTGCGCGAATATATCCACCCCATTCGCGCGCCGGCGTACGACACCCGAAATAGCGTAGGCCGCACCGAGCGTGGCGTGAATGCTGTCGATCGGCGTACGCGATCCGAATCGCTTCGTCATAGCCGGGCCGACGATCACGGCCGATGCGCCGAGTCGGCTGGTCAAGCGCTCGACGAGCGACTCGCTCAGCTCATCGCGGTACTCTGCCAGGCCGGGAACGGTCGAATCCGCATCGAACGGAACGATCGCCAGAACGGGCGCACGACCCGACCTGTGCGCGACCCATGCGACGGCGCCGCCGAACACGACGATCGCCAGAGCGAGAGCGGCCCAGCGCTGAGCTATGACGCGACGGCCAGCGCCGGTCTGCGCGCTCGGAGAGTCAGGTTGGACGGCGTCCACTTCGTCACGCACGACTCGCGCGCGAAACCGATAGCCGCGGCGCGGCAGGGTTTCGATGTACGTCGGCGCGGCCGCGTCGTCGCCAAGCGCAATGCGCAGCTGGCGGATGCTGAAGTTGAGCCCTTGGTCGAACTCGACCGTTGCGTTCGGCCACACGCGCCGGCGGAACTCGTCGCGCGAGATTACCTCGCCAGATCGCTCGACGAGCACGCGGAGCACGAGCGCGGTCTGCGGCGCGAGGCGTTCGACCGCGTCACCCCGAGTCAGCTCGCCGGTCGCGGAATCAAACCGAAAATCACCAAAGGCGTACACGGGGCTAACGTAGCGTCGGATAGGCTGGATCGCACTCGCAGAAACGTAAACGTTTCGTTCGCTCATCAGAAAATCAGCAAGCGCTCAGCAGACGCGAATGGACTTCGCCGGCTCGGCAGCGGAACATCGTCGCACAACTTCACGGAGCGCTGTCGTCATGCCGTCTGGAGATCGTCGATCGTTCCTCGCCCTCGGAGCCGGAACGTTGATTGCGGGCACGCTGCCTCGCCGCGCGCCGTTGCCCCGTCCTTCTGTGCCGGCACCGGGACCCATGTCGACGCAGTTTCCCCGACAGGATCCCGCGATGGTCAGTGAGATGGTCAGAGTAGCGCATTTCGATCTCGCTCGCGTCACACAACTGCTCGAGGCACACCCCGCGTTAGCCAAGGCCGCCGTGGACTGGGGCTTCGGCGATTGGGAAGACGCGCTCGGCGCGGCATCTCATACGGGACGCTACGACATCGCACAATTGCTGATCGCGCACGGCGCGCGCCCGACCTTGTTCTCGGCGACGATGATGGGGCAACTCGACGTCGTCAAGGCGTTCGTGACGAGCGCGCCGGGATGTCAGAGCACGTTCGGACCGCACAGCATCACGCTGTTGGCGCATGCCCGCGCCGGCGGCGACCGCGCGCGCGCCGTGCGTGAGTATCTCGAGCAACTTGGCGGCGCGGACCCGAAGCCCGCTGGGGCAATCGCGCTCGACGAGAACGAGCGCACGAAGTACGCCGGCTCCTACGCGTTCGGTGATGGCTCCGACGAGGTCCTCGTTGTCACGAGTGACAAGACCGGCCTTTCGATTACGCGGCCCGGATTACCGTTCGCACGGCCCTTGATCGCGATCGGCGTCCACGAATTCACGCCGGCCGGTGCGGAGGCTGTGCGACTGAGGTTCGGCATGCGCGGGGACCAAGCGGGCGAGGTCGCGGTTCTCGATCCCGCGCCGATCGTCACGGCAACTCGGAGGTAAACGCTGTAACGCAAACGCGGGCGTGAAACCGCCGCGATGGTCGGCCGTACGACGTCGGAGCACGCCCCCTCGGTAACCAAGTGGACCGCGACGGGCCTGTATCCTACCACGTCGAGGTCGACCATGCCGAGCATGACGCCGAACCTGCCGATGGCTCCGCGCACCCGTGCGCGAGCCGCCGGTCTCTTTTACTTGGCGAACATCGTCACCATCTTCGCCGCCATCTTTCTGTTCAAAGGCTTTGCCGTGCCAGGCGACGCGCTGGCCACCGCGAGTAACATCGGCACGCATCTCGGCCGATACCGGCTGGCGTTCGCGTCGCAGGTGATGTCGACCGCAACGTCCATCGGTTTGGCAGCCCTGCTCTATGGTGTGTTCAAGCCCGTCGATCCCGGCATGTCGTTGATGGCAACGTTGTTTCGAGTGCTCGCGTGTGCACTCGCGGCCGTGGGTTACGTGTTTCAACTTGCGCCGCTCGTCGTGACGGTGACGCCACCGGCCGGACTTACACCAGCCGAGACGCAGGCGATCGTGCAGATGCTCGCCGGATTTCAGCGCCACACACGAAACGTCAGCATCGCCTTCTTCGGTTGTCAGTTTATCGTGCTCGCCTACCTGATCGCACGCTCGAAGTTCCTGCCGCGCCTGTTATCCGTGTTGCTCGGCGTTGCGGGCGTCGGTGGTTTGCTCTTCACCGCGGCGCCCGTTTCACCGGCGCTCCTGATCTACTTCGCTCCGGTTGGTCTCGCCGGCGAGCTGTCGCTGCCGCTCTGGCTCGCGGCAAGAGGCGTCGATGCCGGTCGCTGGCGAGAGCAAGCTCGCCTGGCGGCGTCGATCGATGTTTCGTGATCTCTTATCTCATTGCGCGAGCGCGCGACCGATCTCACGCGGGTGACTTGCCCCGACATCCAGACGTTCGCGTGCGTGCGGTCGCCAAGTCGAGCTCGATGGCGTCGAGCTCTTGCCGGTAACGCGTGGCATGCGCAGCGCCGCGGAGTGAATCGAGGTGCATCGCTTCGCGAACCATTACGTGCGCATGCGGATAATCGCCGAGGCGGTGCAACCCAACGCCTTGCCAGTAGATGGGCTGCGGATCGAGCGAGTCGGCGTTCATGCGCTCGATGGCCCCGCCGATCGCGGCGCGAAAATCATGATCGGCGCCGGTGCTGTCGCACGCGCTCGCTTTGTCGTCGCCGCGAGCGAGCAACGCGTCGGGCGCGCTCGGGGTGATTTTTAGAATACTGTCATAGGCGGTCACGGCGGCCGGCTCCGTCGCGCTGCCCGTTGTCGAAACCGCGGCATTCGGGTCGGCGTTCGCGGGAGTCGCGCGCGCCACCGGTGAGCTCGACGATCGGCCCACCGAAATCATGTGTCCCGGGAGCGTCATGCCCGTGACGACGATGGCGACGATCCAGAGGACCTTCCGTGCCGTCTGCTCCACCGTGGTCGCGCAATCGACGACGGCCCAGATCGGGACGACGAAGCCCAGGGCGATGGCGGACAACAGGCCGGCCGCGACCACGACGAGCACGAGAATGAACATTCTCTGATCCCGGAAACCGGTCGGAAACGATCGAGGTTATCCGGCCGCGCGACCGTTGGTTCCGGGGTGCGACGCTCGAATCGAGCATCAACGCGCCGATCGCCGATGTCGGCCGCGGCGAGACGACATGCGGATGGTTTACGAGATGCCTACACATGATGCCCTGTGAGGCACTGGCATACGGCGGGACACGCGTACATGCTGCAGTATGAGCCTCAATATTTTTGGTCGTCGCGGCACGACGATCACCGGCGCATTGACGGTCGCCCTCGCGATCACCGCACCGGTGCGAGCGCAGAACGCTCCGGCCGCCGATACGACAGCCGCGCACAGTACGCCAGCAGCCCGCACCGAGGCGTCCGGTACGATGAGCATTCTCGCGTTGGTCTCGCCGGCCGTGGGCTTCGTCGTCGGCCACGTTACCGGGGGGAACAACGGCGCGTTCATCGGTTTTGCAATCGGCTCCGCCATCGGCGAGACGATAGCGATCGTGAACGGGCGTCGACACAACGCACAGGCGACGCACACCGGATTGTGTTTCGTGCCGGGAAGTCCGGGTACGCCGGACCAGATCATTCCGGGGACGCCACCGACGCCGGCGATTGGAGACATTCCGGGCTCACCCGGTACGCCGGACATCATCATTCCCGGCACGCCCGCTGGACCGGATCGCTGGGAGCCCTGTCGCTGACGCTGCTGAAGCTGCTGAGGCTACGGGAGCATGCCCGGATGCATCACGTGCACCATCTCCCGAAATCGCCCCACCTGCTCCGGCTTGAGCACTCCCATAATCTCGCGGAGCGTCGAGTCGAGGTTGGCACGCACCTTCGGCTGCATGGTGCGCCAGCTCGAGTCCACGGCGTGCTGATGATGCGCCAGGATCGTCTGGATCGCCGCGGTCTGCGTCGAGTCCAAGCCAAGCTGCGCTCGCATGAATTGCATGACGTGCTCGGCGTCCGTCGGCGGCGGTTGTACGCGGTGCGCTGACGAAACGTGGCGGTCATAGCCGACGCCGGCCGCCGCGCCGGCGGCGAATGTCAGCGTGAGAATCAACGCGCCGCGGAGCCACGCCGGCCTCACGGTTGTCCCCCGCTCTGGCGCGGTTGGTCAAACAAGAGCGCGGCGACCGCCGGCGGTTTCCCCGTCGACGCCATCGCACGCCCGACGTCGTCGCTTGGTGCCAGCGCCTGCCCCAGCTCGGCGGCCGGTCTCGGCGACGCTTGTCGCCAGGTCATCGTCATGAATGCCAGCGACGCGGCGAGCAGCAGCGACGCGGCAATCAGCCCGGCACGCGAAGACGGGCGCGCGGCCTCGCGCGCAATTCGCTCGGCCAGCGCATCCCAGTGGTCGGCGTCGTCCTTGACGCCGCGTGTGTCGAAGAGCTCAGGATCAGTCATCGTGTGGCCTCAATCATATCGCGTGTCCTCGCCGAGTGCAGCACGCAGCGCCGCGCGAGCGCGGAAGACATGCTGCCGCACGGTCGATTCGGCGATTCCATGCATTGCGGCTACCTCGCTCGCCGACAACCCGCGGGTCGCGACGAGCTCGAAGCACGCACGTTGCATCGGCGGAAGTTCCGCGACGGCGCGCACCGCGGCTTCGGCATCGATTCGCGCAACGATGGCCTCGTCGCCTCGGAGCGTGGTGCTCGGTGAATCCGGATGCACCCACCACAACCGCAGCAGGCGACTCCGTCGTGCGTCTCGCGCGCGGCGGTTGGACGCCAGCCGTCGTACGATGCCGAACAGCCACGGCCCGAACGGCCGTGATGCGTCGTACGCGGGCGCTTCGCGGTGTACGACGGTGAATGCCTCCTGCACGATGTCCTCGGCGTCGTCAGAATCGCCGAGGAGTTGCGCGGCGAGAAGCGTTGCGGCGCGGACGTATCGGCGCACGAGCACGCCGAACGCCACGCCGTCGCCTCGAGAGGCGGCGGCGAGTAGCTCGGCGTCGGACGATGGTTCATCACTCACGCGGCGATGCCGCCCCGCGAGCCGCGAACGCCGCTAGTGTCGGTGCGACGTTTGGGCACTCGCGCCGCCTGCGTGCTCGGCGAAACAGGCGCGAATCGCCGCGAGATGGGTCGAGTCGGACACGATCGTGCGGAACAGGGCGACGTGCGTGTCGTCGAGCGCTCCGTTTGCCATCGCCTGCTGGAGCGTACCGTGGATGGAGGCGAGCTGCGTCGAGTCGAGCTGTACGACGCCGGCGTGGGCCAGGAGCATGGTGTGCAGCGCCAGCATCTGCGTCGAGTCCAACTGCAGATCGGCGAAATGCTGTTGCAAGGCGGCGTGAAGCGTCGCACATTGCGCGGAGTCGATCGGTGCGCCCGACATGAGTGTCGCGTGCTCGAGAGCATGCACTCGAGCGTGCGATGGTGCGGGCATCTGCGCAGCGGCGGGGGCGAAGCCGGCGGCGAGCGCAAGGATCGTGAAGGCGAGGCGGCGAAGCATGCAGGACTCCGGACTAGTGTGAGGCGACCCGGTGGCGCCGGCGGTGCGGCGCGGTGATGCCCTGAATTCGCACGACTTGGAGTTCCGTTTACACGCGCGACGCGCGGCCCGCCTGTCGGCACCTCACTGGACGACGTCCGGCCGCAAGTTCTTCGAAAAGAACGCATCCACGCGATGCCACGCGTCGCGCACCACGAAGCCGCGGTCGAAGTAGTGATACTCGCCGGGATACACCATGAAGCTTGTCAGATCGCCCTTCCCCGCCTTGAGCAGGTGATCCACGAGCAGCACCGAGTGAATGAACGGCACGTTGACGTCCGCGGTCCCGTGCAGGATCAACAACGGATGCTGAAGTTGATCGACGTGTGACATCGGCGCTGCCTTGGCATACACGTCCGGATGCTCGTCCGGCGTGCCGATGCGGCTCGTCGTCCAGCCGCCGTGATAGGGATCATCATAATAGAGCTTGTAATCCGCGACGCCGGCGACGTCGACCGCCGCGCGAAACCACGTTGGTTCCTGCGTGATGGCGAGGAGCGTGAAGAACCCGCCGTAGCTCAGCCCCCAGACGCCGATGCGATCCGGATCGACGTAGCCGAGCGATTTGAGATACGTCGCCGCCATGCGCGCGTCCTTCGCATCGTTGCCGCCGACGTCCATGTACACGTCGTTGCGCCACTGCCGGCCATATCCGATACTGCCGCGGTAGTCGGGCGCGATGACGACATAGCCCTGCTGCAGCAGATATTGATGAAACTCATAATAGACGGCTTCGTTGCGGTCCGTGTGCCAGCCGTCGTAGTTCTGATTCACGCCGTCGGGATGAATCCAGACGACTGCCGCGTGCTTCTTGGTGCGGTCAAAGTTCTTCGGCACGAAGAGCCACGCGGGTACCGGCTTCCCGTCCGGACCCGGATAGTGAATGAGCGTCGGCGCGACGAGCCGCGACTTGTCGATGCTCCCCGGCATCGAGGACGTCAGCCGCGTCACCCTGGCGTTCGCGACCGCGCCGGCGACGTAGAGATCCGCCGAGTTCTGAGCGTCAGTGTGCTGGAAGAGCAGCCGCGCGTCGTCGGGCGACCACTGCGGCGCCGTGTTCGTGCCGCTTCCCGACGTGACAGTGACGATGGTTGCGTTCGCGGGATTGTCGCCGATCGTCGCAAACTGAATCTCACGCGTGCCCGGCTTCTCGGCCGTGTTCGCGTCCCACGCGATGTGCTTGCTGTCGTGCGACCACACGGCGCGCCAGTGTTCGCCCGGCGTCTTCGTGATCTGCACCGGCGTGCCACCGGCCGTCGGGACGACGTAGATCTGATCCCAGCCGGTGACGTCGCTCGTGTAGAGCAGCCATCGGTGATCGGGAGAGATCGCGTTGTTCGTGGTGTTGACAGAACTGAAAAACTTCTCGGCCGTGTCGACGTGGAGAATGATCGGCGGTCCGCCGTTCGCATCGATGGACTCGGTCGTGCGCGTCAATCCGCCGTTCGAGACGCGCGTCGAGAGTGTGTGCGTCGCGTCGATCACGTTTCCGCCGCGGCCAAAGCCACCGCGCCCGGTAATGCGTTGGGGTGTTCCACCGCTCGCGGGCACCGTGAACGTCGTACCGCCGCCGCCACCGCGAGCGAACTCCGACGCGACGAAAATGAGCTTCGGTCCGATCTCCGGCGGCGATGCATAGTGCGGAATCGGCTCGGCGGCGCGCCCACCGACGGAGTAGATGAGATTCGCGCCGTCGGGCGACCACGACGGCGCGCCGAGGGTGCTGTCCGCGTGCGCGATCGTCTGGTCGGTGTTGGTCGCGAGCGTATGAACGATGAGATCGCCGCCGTTTGCGGCTCCGGTCACGAACGCGATGCGCGTCCCATCGGGCGACAGCGAGAACCCGTGCGCGTGTGCGGCCGAGGCCCACGCGGTGTGCGGTGCGCCACCCGTTACCGAGACGGCAACGAGCCCCCCGTCGCGCTGAAAAAAGAACGTGCGACCATCGCTGCTCCAAAATCCGCCATTGCCACTCTGGCCGTCGGCGTAAGTGGTCAGCGGCCTCGCCGGGCTCGAGCCGTTCGCGGGCGCCACCCAGACGTTGTTGATGCCGGCGCTGTCATAGGTGAACCAGACGTGGCTGCCGTCGGGCGTCCACTGGTGACTCGAGGGGTGTTTGATCGCGATGAGCTGATCGATGGTCAGCTTCGATTGCGCGGCGGAGCTCGCGGCAAGGAGCACCAGCGCCGGCAGCGACAGCATTCGGGGAGTGAACATGCCCAACGCTACCGCAAGCACCGAACTGATTCAACTAACTTTCGCACGTGACTCTTCTCTCGCTATCCAATGTCGGCGTCTCGTTCGGCGCCACCGAACTGTTCAAGAACATCACCTTCACCGTCGCCGAGGGCGAGCGCTGGGGTATCATCGGGCGCAACGGCGCCGGCAAGACGTCGATCTTCCGGCTGATCACCGGCGAGCTCGAACCAACGGTGGGCAGCGTGGCGCGCAAACCTGGCCTCCGCTGGGCACTGCTCGACCAGCACCGCGCATTCGAGGGCGCCACGACCGTCTGGGAAGCGGGTGCGGCTGCATGGCGCGAGGTCATCGCCCTGGAAAAACGCATCGCCCAGCAGGCGATCGAACTGGGTGAGCTGGGCGAGCGCGTCAGCGACGCCTTCCTCGAAAAATTCGGGCACGACCAGGAGCGCTTTTCGGACCTGGGCGGCTACATCTATCACGCGCGCGTCGACGCAGTGCTACAGGGGTTGGGCTTCGATGCCGAGGAGTCGAAGACGCGTCTCGTGTCGACGCTCTCGGGCGGCGAGCGCGGCCGCGTCGGACTCGCGGCGCAGCTCATTGCGCCGGCCGACTTGCTGCTGCTCGACGAACCCACGAACCACCTGGATCTCGATACGACGACGTGGCTCCAGCAATGGCTCGGCGAAGCCGACGAGACGGTCATCGTCGTGTCGCACGACCGCGCCTTCATGGACGCCATCTGCACGCACATCCTGCACGTGGAAGGGCGTACGAGCGAGTCGTACAAGGGCAACTACAGCCAGTTCGTCCCGCAGCGCGCGGAGCGACGTCTCACGCGCGATCGCGAGATCGAGAAGCAGCGCGCGTACGTCAAGAAGGAAGAGGAGTACATCCGGCGCAACATCGCGGGCGTCAACTCGTTTCAGGCGAAGGGCAAGCGCAAGCGACTCGAACGTCTGCCGCGGCTCGCGCCTCCACCCGGCGATCCGGCCGCGATGGATCTCACATTCGAGGTTGATGAACGCGGCGGCGATCAGGTGATCGCGGTGAAGGATCTCACGGTCGAGGTACCGGGCCGCGTGCTCGTCCAAGACTTCACCGGCGTGCTGCGGCGGAACGACTTCATCGCGCTCATCGGGCCGAACGGCGCGGGCAAGTCATCGTTCATCTCGACCATCATCGGCGACCGGGAGCCGGCGAGCGGCGAGGTAAAAATCGGCGGATCGATCACGCCCGCGTGGTTTCGTCAGGACTTGAGCGACCTCCCGCTTCGAAAGACGTTGTACGACGCCATCCAGGATCAGCGTCCGCTCTGGAGCCGCGGCCAGATACAAAATTGTCTCGGCGCGTTCGGGTTCAGCGGCGACGACGTGCAACGCGAGATCGGCACGCTCAGCGGCGGTGAGCGCGCGCGTGTTGCACTCGCCCTCATGACGCTCGCGCATGCCAACCTCCTCATCCTCGACGAGCCGACGAACCATCTCGACGTCGAGAACATCGAGGCGCTCGAGGATGCGCTCGAGGAATACGACGGCTCGGTGCTCCTGGTGAGTCACGACCGCGCATTTCTCCGCGAGGTGGCGACGCGGGTCTGGGCGTTCGACGGTACGCATGTCCGAGACTTTGACGGCCCGTTCGTCGAATGGGAAGCGGATCGCGTGCGTCGTGCGGCGAAGGCCTAGCCTCATGAGAATAACATGAGAATACGATGAAGAAGATCGGCTTTCTGTCATTTGGTCATTGGAGCGCGTCGCGCCAATCAGCGGCGCGCTCGGCGCGCGACGTTCTACAGCAGTCGATCGAGCTGGCGGTGGCGGCCGAAGCGCTCGGCGCGGACGGCGCATACTTTCGCGTCCATCACTTTGCGCAGCAGCTCGCGTCTCCCTTCCCGTTGCTCGCCGCCGTCGGCGCCAGAACGAGCCGCATCGAGATCGGCACGGCCGTCATCGACATGCGGTATGAGAATCCCTTCTACATGGTCGAGGACGCGGGCGCGGCCGACTTGATCAGCAACGGCCGGCTCCAGCTCGGAATCAGCCGCGGCTCGCCGGAGCAGGTCATCGAAGGCTGGCGACACTTCGGCTACGCGCCGCCGGACGGCGGAACCGACGCGGACTTGGGCCGCCGTCATGCCGAGGAGTTCTTGGAACTTCTGAAGGGAGAAGGATTCGCTCGGCCGAATCCAAGGCCGATGTTTCCGAACCCGCCCGGCATGCTTCGTCTGGAGCCGCATTCGGCGGGACTGCGCGATCGCATCTGGTGGGGCTCGGCGTCGAACAAGACGGCGACCTGGGCCGCGCAGCGCGGGATGAACCTGCAAAGCTCCACGCTCAAGGAAGACGAGTCGGGCGAACCGTTTCACGTTCAGCAGGCGCGCCAGATCCGCATTTTCCGGAAAGCCTGGAAGGAGGCGGGACACACGCGAGAGCCGCGCGTCTCGGTGTCTCGATCGATCTTCGCGCTGATGAACGATCGCGACCGCCTGTACTTCGGCCGCGATGAAAGCAGCGATCAGGTCGGACTGCTCGACAACATGCGGGCGGTGTTCGGCCGATCATATGCCGCTGATCCAGAAGTGCTCATTGAAGAACTCAGAACGGATGAAGCGATCGCCGAAGCGGATACGCTCCTGCTGACCGTGCCCAACACACTCGGCGTCGAGTACAACGCGCACGTCATCGAATCCATTCTCACGCACGTCGCGCCGGCGCTGGGCTGGCGATGAGCGTCACGGCCTACGCGCCCTGTATCACGCGCATGACGTCCATGCGCGTTACACGGCGGAGCGGTCCATAGGTTCCGGCAATCACGATGCAAACGAGCGCCGCCGCCGCAATTCCCGTCGGCAATGCGTTCGGGATGAACGCATCGGCCGGCCGGCGTTGATCGAGCAGATACGATCCCGCGAGCGCGGCGACGCGGCCGCTCACGAACCAGCCGGCCACGAGGCCAACCAATCCCATCATCCAGAGATCGGTCGCGATCGCGCGAGCGAGGTTCACACTCGATGCGCCCAGAGCGATGCGCACGCCAAGCTCGCGCGCGCGCAGCTCAGTCGTGAAGGAGGTGAGGCTGTAGACGCCGACCATCGCCAGGAAAAGCGCGAACACGGCGATCGTGAGCAGAAACATTCCCCGCCCCCGGCTGAGCACCGTCCACTGTTCGACTTGCGCATTGACCGATGTCAGATCGGTAATGACGATTCTCGAATCGAACTTCCGCAGCGCGGTGGAAAGCGGCGGCAGCGCGTTGCGCACGTCGCCCCGCAGTCGTACGAAGAGTCGCTGAACGGGAAACGAAGCGGAGATGGCGCCGAGCGTGTAGATCGGTTCGCTGAGCGCGGCGAAGTGGGGGCCGAAGCGAACGTCGGGAACCACGCCGACGATCGTCAACCACACCTTCTTGCGCCCGTCGCGCCAGCGTAGGCGGCGTCCGACTGCTGAGTCGGGGCTCGCGTAGCCCAGATAACGGGTCGACGTCTCCGACAATACCGCCACCGGCGCGTGATTCCGAAACTCGGCGTCGGTCGCAAGTCGCCCGGCGATCGGCTCGAGTCCAAGCGTCGAGAAATAGTCCGGCGTCACGTCGTGCCAGCCGATCGCCGCCTCCACCGAGCGACCATCGGCGAGCCAGAGCATCGCTTCCCCGCTCGGTGAGCGAACGACCGCGGCACTCGCAACGCCCGGAACGCCGCGGAGAAACTCGCGCACGTCCGCGGCGGCGCCGGCGCGCGCCGAGCTGTCGGCGACGAAGAGGTTCGCCGCGACCATGTGAGAATAGTCATACCCCGGACCTCGCGACTCCGCACGGCGCGCCATCTGCACGAACGTTCCGACGGACGAGACGCAGATCAGCGCGAGCGCGATCTGTAGCGCGACAAGGCTTCGACGACCGCGCAGCTCGTGGGCGCCGCTGGTCACCGTGCCGGCGTCGCCCGAGAGGACGACGCGAAGATCGATTCGGGATAGATCGATCGCGGGCGCAAGCGCGCAGACGGTGCCGACGATCGTCGTCAGCAGCGCGCCGAACGCGATCGTTCGCCAATCGAGCGACGGTTCGACGGGCAGCGAGCCGCCGAGCCAGACTTTGCTGAACCCGATTAGCCAACGCGCAAGGATCACGGCACCCGCCGCGCCGATGAGCGCGATGATCACACCCTCCGAACCGAGCAGCGCGACGATGCGCCGCGAGCCGGCGCCGAGCGCGGAGCGGACCGCGATCTCGCCGCGGCGGCGCATGCCGCGCGCGAGCGCCATTGTCGCGAAGTTCACCGCGCAGAGCACGACGATCGCGATCGCCGCCGCGATCCAGATGCTCGACAATTCGCGATAATCCATGGTCACATGCTTCGCGAGCGGCATCGCGAGCGGGCGGAACAAGCTTCCTCGATCGCGCACCATCTCGTCCGAGCGCTGCACGACCACGGCCAGCTCGGCGGAAGCGCGTTCGGGCGTCGCACCCGGAGCCAGCCGAGCGATCGCGGCGTAGTATGGAACGTCACGATCGCCGGACGCTGCGTCGGCGCGAAGCGCGTCGTCGTCGAGCGGATACCAGAGCTGTACGCCGGCTGGAAGGTCGAAGTGATCGGGCATCACACCGACCACCGTCCGTTGCGCACCGTTGATCGTGATCGCGCGTCCGACGATATCGCGGTCTCCGCCGAAGCGCGATCGCCACAGGTTGAACGAGAGGATCACGGGGGCGGACGCCCCGAGTCGTGCGTCGGACGGCGTGAACGATCGTCCGAGGAACGGGCGCGTCCCGAGGACATCGATGAAGCTCGCGGTGACGCTGGCGGCCGGATATTCGCGTGCGTCGCCGCTCACGCCGATGACGGCGGGTGGTGTTCCGAATCGCCACGCGGCAATCGACGCGAACGATTTCACGCCAGTCCGCGCCGCCTCGAGATGTCGCGGGCTGACGCTCCAGCGGTATGCGCGCGTCGAGGGAATGACTTCGTAGAGGTGAACGAGCTGCTCGGCATGCGGATATGGGAGCGGCCGCAAAAAAATGGCGTCCACCATACTGAAGATCGCCGTCGCGAGCGACATGCCCAGCGCGAGCGACAGCGCCGCCCCGATCGTGAATGCCGGCCGTCGGCGCAGGCGGGCAAACGCTCCGCGAACTTCATCGGCGACTGCTTCGCGCGACATGGCGTAGGTTGGTTTATTTCTGTCGAAGCGTCAAGAGAAGCGGCTGGCGAACGCGACCGCTCAGCGGCACGAGGTCGGCGCGAGATGTGCCGGCTCGAGTACTCATTCAAAACCCCCGGAGGGATTGATGATCGCACGCGTCTGGCACGGTTATGCGACGCCGGAGAACGCTGAGAGTTATGAGAACATGCTCAAGCCGGAGCTCCTGCCCGGGATCGGAGACAAAGAGGGCTACCGGGGAAGCTACCTGTTACGCCGGGAGCTCGGCGGTGAGGTCGAATTCATCACGATCCTGCTCTGGGATTCGCTCGACGCTATTCGCGCGGCCGCGGGGCACGACGATTACGAGACCGCGATCGTTCCGGAAGAGCGGCGCAAGTATCTCGTGCGATACGACGCGAAGGCCGCGCACTACGACGTCGCGGCCACACACGGAACGCCGGCGCGCTAGCGTCGGTGATTTTGAACGGTGGGCAAGCACCGGAGAGTTTACGGGCGACGAATTCTCGCGCTCACGATCCGGTCACCGAGCTCGATCCGATCCACCACATCCTGCCCCGCGACAACCCGGCCAAGCGACGTGAAATCGCCTTCGTTGTGCGGCTGCGGCGTGTGGTTGAGCGTATAGCCGGGACGTCCGGTATCGAGCCCGGCGCTCGCCCACGCGAGGTTGCCGCGCGTGAGCCGATGCCGATTCACTTCGTCGCGTTGAACCGCGGCGTCGCGAATCGTTTCCTGCTGATCCACGAAGTCCGGAACGACGCGCGTGAATTCCGTACCCACCATCGTTCCCGCGTTCGTGATTCGCTCGAGCGCATCCGTCGCGAGCGGAGCATCGCCCGCATAGAGCTCGATCTCGATGGCGCCGCGCGGCGTTTCCCAGCGCGCGCGGGGCAGTGGCTGACCCATGTACGCCGGGACAACCCACGTCTCGACGATCGCACGGTACTCGTTCATTGGACGAGCCGCGATCGTCGCCCGCGGACGCGGTCCTCGACCACCGCCGCGACCCGCGTTGGGTATCGTGTCGCGCAGCAACTGCGCGGCGGCGTTCCGGCAATACGAGACGCTGTCGTTCGCCATGTCGGTCGCCGCGGCGCGCGCTTCAGCGTTCGCGAACACATTGAGTGTGCGCATGGCGGTCGCGCGCAACGCGCACGAGCGCGGATTCCGCGCGGCATCGAGCAGCCGCGGAATTGTCCACGCCGCCCGCGCCCGCGCCAAGCCCTCTGCGGCACTGACTGAGATCCACGAATCCCTCGAGTCCAGTGCGCCGGCCAAGCGCGCGACCGCCGCCGAATCATTGAAGGTGGCCAGGGCGCGAATGGCTTCGGTGCGCACGCGCCGATCGGAATCCCCGAGTGCGGCGATCAGCGCGCGTTCGGCGCGATCGCCTACGGACGCCGAGTCCGCCTGCGGTTTCGTGAGCGCGCGAACCGCCCATGAACGAACGAGCGGTGAACGATCGCGCGCGAGCGTCAGCAGGGCCGGCACGGCCGCGGGATCTCGTGGGCGAAACAACCCCCACGTCGCTCGCCAACGAATTTCTTCGTCGGCCGACGTCGTCCACTTCATGATGGGCGCGATGTCGCCGCGCGCGGTCGAACGACCGATCGATAGAAGCGCCTCTCCTATCGCGTCGCTGGATCGCGGTCCCGCGGTCGCGCGCGTGAGAAAACGCGCAAGCGCCTCGCGCGCCGCGGCGGTCTTGATCTTCCCCAGCGCGCACGCCGCCTCGGTCAACACCGTCCGCGGTGTCCGCGAATTTGCGAGCAGCGAGTCGAACCACGGGATCGTGAGACTATCATGCAACTGTCCCACGGCAAATACGCGCGTCGCCGCGAGCGCGGTATCGCGATCGAGCGGCACGGCGCGAAGCAGCTCGACTCCGCGCGCGTCTCGAAGTCGGGCCACCGACAGCATCGCGCGACGGCGGACCTCGGGATGCGCGGAAGCGAGGAGCCGCGTGAGCTCCGGTGCATCGAAGGCACGTGTGTCCTCGAGCATCAGGAGCGTCGCAATGTCAGCGATCGCCGCGGAATCGAGCGGCGGGCGCTTCGGAGTTTGTGCTCCGACGCGAAGGGCGAAGATGACGGGGAGGAAACGAGCAAAGCGGCGCATGGCCGCGAAGTTACCGGGTCTTCGCCGGCGCGGGAACAGGAGCCTGTATCGCCGCCGACCATCGAAACTGACCCCACTCCATGACGAGCCGGCCACGTCCAGCACCGGCTTTGGCCGCGGCGTCCGGCTCGACGCGAATGGTGAATTGCTCCACGTTGCCGGGAAGCGAATCCACCTGCATTGGCTTTCGCGCGACGTCGGCACTCGATCGATACGACGTTCCCCACTGTCCTGTCTGCCCGTTCACGATCAACTGCACGCCGGTTTTCGAGGGCAGCGTCCACAACGTGTACTTGCCGGCGTGAAGCGGAATACCGGCGAGCGTGATCGGCTCGGACGTCGTGAACTGCGTGGCGGCGTTCGCTCCGGTGCGCCACACCTGATCGTACGGGATGAGCCCACCCACCAGCGTGCGCCCGCGACGAGCCGGCCGGCTGTACGTGATCGTGAGTATCGCCGAGCCGAGCGTGTCCTGGACGAAGTCGCCCGGACTCAGCTCCGACGGCACGCCGGTCTCGAGCTCCGCGGCGGCCAAACGTGTTGTAAGAGAATCGATATTAGGAACTTCTGATACGCGGCGCACCTCCTGCTTGTACGTGGTGCCCGCGCCGGAATACGCCACCATCCGCCCGGCCGAATCGAAGTGAGCCACACCGCTGCCCGCGAGCCCGGTGCTGGCGAGCGAATAGGAGCCGTCGGACTGCCGCCTGATGTCGGCGTATCCGATGTGCGATTCGTCCCATCCCTCGAAGAAGTATTGCCCGATGCGCGCGGCCGCACCTTGTCGGCGCGCCGCGTCGAACAGCGGCTCGTAGGTGCTGTACACGAACGCATTCCACGGCACGGTGGCCGGATACTGCTTCTGGTATGCGAAGTCGCGCGAACCCGCCGCGACCCCGCGCGACAGCGAGATGGTGTTGCCGCTGAAGTCGGCGGTGTGGTGGATGTGCTGGTTCGCTGGCTCGGCATTCGGGATGTACGTGTCCATCGACCACTTCTGCACGCTCCCGTCCGGCCCGAGTTGGGCCGTCCAGTGGCGGCGCGTGACGCGCGGCGATCGGCCGACGGCGTCGACGACGATGCGGCTCGGCGTTCGAGTCACCTGTTCGACGGAGGTGGTGTCGCTGCCAAGCGTCGCGACGAAGCCGTAGCGCTCTTCGTGCTGGGTGCCGCACGCGACGAGCGCGAGCAGCAGGGCGATGCGACAAGCGGTGGAAGTCATACGATGCCTGCGCGAGGGTCGAGGAAGCAGCGGATGAGACTACAATAGATCTCTGATCGCCGCGCGCCACACCCGGGGGCGCCATACTTACAGCATCCGTACGCCACCTTCGCCGGGCCTGCCGGAGGCCAAGGTAACCTTTTCGACCCGGCGTGCATTCTCATGATGTATGGCGAGCCTCCACTCCCCTCGAATAGAAACGCCCCGCATCGTCACGGCGAACGACGCTGAACTTGCCGAGCGCGTGCGGCTCGGCGACGACGAAGCGCTTGCCGCGCTCTTTGAGCGTCATGCCGAGGCGATCTATCACCTCACGTTTCGCCTCCTCGGATCACGAGACGACGCCGAGGATGCGGTGCAGGACGTGTTCGTCGGATTGCGGTTGGCGCTGGGCAAGTATGAGGAGCGCGGCACATTCGGCGCGTGGCTTCGGCGGCTCGCCGCACGCACCGCGTTGATGCGGCTCCGCAGCGCGCGAACACGCGCCATGCGTGAGGCCGCGGCCGAAGTCACGGTGGAGAGCGCGCCGCCGCAGGACGACCACGTCGAGCGCGCACTGGCGGCATTGCCGGCGGGGATGCGCGCGGTGGTCGTGCTCAAGGCGCTCGAGGGTCATGGGCACGAGGAGGTCGCACGATTGCTCGGTATCAGCGTCAGCGCCTCCAAAGTTCGCTTTCACCGCGCCATTCTCAAGCTCAAACGATTGTTAGAGGATTCACAATGAGATTCTCGATAGATGGATTTCGTCGCCTCTCGGTCGAGGACGTACGTTCGATCGAGTCCGCGCTGCGCCGGCCGCTCGCTTCGCGAATGCGCCCGCAGGTACGCGATCGCGTGTTCGAACGCGTGGCGGCACGCGAGCAGGTATTGCTTCCGGTGAACGATTCGCCGGCGCACGCCCGACCGGTCTTCGGCCGCATTGGTGTGTGGGCCGCATTGGCGCTGGCCGGACTGTCGCTGGTGATTCTGCCGCGCCGGGCGGTGGACGCGAGTCCGACCGCCGGCACGCTCGACGTGCGGCAGGGCGGAACGGCGAATGAGCCTGTCGTGACCGTACGATATGCGGCGCCGGCGACGCTCGCCGGCGATCGGCAACTCGAGTTGCGTATTGTGTCCTATCAGAACAGCCAGCTCGTTCCCCACCCTGTCGCAACCGTCGGCCTTCAACGGCGCGACGACGGCCTCTTCGAGGCGACAGCACCGTTGCCGCCCGGTACGACACTCATGCAGTTCACGGTCGCGTCGACGGACGGCCAACGCGTCGACGACAACGATTCACGCGGATGGGAGCAGATTGTTCGCGACGGCGGCAAGCCGTCGTTCGACGGTCTTTGGGTGCAATTCGCCCTGCATGGCCGCGATGACTGGGAGCGGTCGTTCGTCGCCGCGCGAACCATGGCGAGCGACTATCCCGACAATCCCACCGGGCTGCGATTCTTCCTGGGCGACTCATTGCGACTTGGCGGTGCCGCGAACGCCGACGCCGTGATCGCGGCGTTTCGGCCGCGTGTGCACGCAGTGGCCGCGAAGCTCGCCGACGCGCGCGTCGACGCATCGACAATGAGCGAGATGGCTTTTCTCGCCGGCGTCGCGCGTGACACGGCGCTCCTTCGGCACTGGCGCCAGCGGATGATTCGTGAATACCCGCGCGCGCCCGGCACCATCCAGCAGCGCGTGTTCGCGGTTTTCGATTCCGTTCCCGACCCGCGCGCACGACTTGCCGCGCTCGAACTGGTCTGGCGCGAAAGTGGAGGCCAGGCCATTCAACTGCTCGCCGACGCGTTCAACCTGGCGACGTCGCTGTCCGACTCGGCCGCGGTCATCCGCTGGGGCGACCGGCTCGCCGATTTCGGCGGCGGCTATCAATCGATGGTGGCGGCGCGGTACATCGAAATTCCGAATCTTCGCGACAAGGGCGAGCGGATTCTGCGCGACATGCTGGGCTCGACACCACGTGCGCAACAGGCGCCGCTTCTTCTCAACCTTGGAAAAGCGCTGCTGCGTGACGGCCATTTGGTCGCGGCGCGCGACACGCTGCGCGAAGCCGTCGCATTCGGCCGAAGTTCATCGGCGGCGCGTTTGCTGGGTGACGCCACCTTGGCGTTGGGCGATACGATCGGCGCTGCCCGCGAGTACGCGTGGGCCGCGGCCGACTGGCGGCTGCCGAGCGCGCTCGGCGACAGTTTGCGTCTGCGCGTCGGCGCGTTGCATGACTCGTCGTGGACGGATCTCGTCCAGCACCGACGTGCCGACCTTTTGGCGAAGCTGCTTGTGACCGCGATTCACCGCCCGTTCGACGCGAACGCTTCGCTGATTGATTCCAGCGGACGCCGCTACCGCGTCAAGGACATCGTCGGTGATGGAGTGGCCGTCATCGCGTTCGCCTCGCGCTACTGCGCGCCCTCGCTTGGCGATCTCGCATCGGTGGATTCCGTCTCCCGTCTGTTGCGCGACGCGGACGTGCCGACCCTCATGGCGGTCGAGGAGGGACGTGACTCGGCGATTTCCACGACGTTCGCGAGATGGGGATTCCATGGAGCTGTGATGTTCGACGACCGCGCGGAAGTCGCGAGGGCCATCAGGCAGAGCGTCACGCCGCAGTATTTCGTGGTCGACGACGGCAAGGTTCGCTTCGTGACGAACCGCGCCGTTGATTTGGCAGGCATGGTCGCCGCCGTTCAACAGTCGAGAAAAAAGTGAATGGATGATGAATGCACCTCGCAGCAGACGTTCAACGCCGGTTCCGGCCTACGGCGCCGGCGCGATCCCGTTCGCGAACAACGCGATCGGGGCTACCGTCCCGTTGAGCCGCGCAAGCAGCGTATCGGCGCCGACGCTCGGCCCCAGAATCCAATGGACCGTCGCGATACCATCCGCGTTCGTGAAGGCGGACGCCGCGTTGCCATCCGTGCGCCCATTCGCCGATCCGCCATTGCGCGCCTGGAAGAGCACCATGGCGTTCGGTACCGGGTTGCCGTACGTATCAAGCGCCCGCACCGAGGGATCGGTCGGCACCGCCGTTCCAGCGATCGCTGACTGGTTGCCGCCGCCGGCGATGTCGAGAGTCAGCGCGGCGCCGGGCTCGGCGATCGCGGTGAACACGACCGGTGAGAGCCCGTCGGCGGTTGCCGTCGCTGTTTGCGGGCCGGCCCTCGTTCCGAGCGTCCACATGATGCTTGCCTGTCCCAGGTTATCCGTCTGTGCGGTCGTCGTCGCGAGCGATCCGCCTCCGCTGGTAATCGCAAACATGACGGAACTTCCCTGAACGGGATTGCCGCCGGCGTCCAGTACGGTGGCCGCAATGGCAACGGATGTGGCGACGTCCGCGCGAAGCGTATCGCCGACGGCGGATGCGATAGTTGCCGGCTTTGAATCAGGCCCTGAGGGGTTGAACAAATCGCCGGCGCACGCCATGGCGGCGAACGCGACAGCGGCGACGATCATACTTCTCAGATACGACACGACCAGGCTCCCGGAATGGCTGCTGAATGGTTTGGTGATTCCGGGTTAGTACACGCGCGAGATTCAGGGGATCCCACGCGACGATTGAGCCAGCGGCGACGGGACGTTACTGCCGCGTGAATACCAGTGTCTGGCGACTCCAGCGGATTCCATCGACCGCCGTCTGCGAGCGCGACAGGGTTCGGCCGCTCGCGTCGAGTGTCCAACGTTCCTCGATCTCGAGCGTTCGGTCCGGCCGCTTCTCGACGCGCCGCAGTACGAGCGTATCGCCGATCCACCCTTTGACGCTCGTCCGCGTCTCGATGGGCTGACCAGCGGCCGCCTGCATCGACAGGTAGGTCGAACGCATCTGAACGGGTGGTCGCCCGGCATCGACCACGTCCGCGACGACGAGGAGCGTATCGCCATGGTTCGACACGGTGAGAGTAAGACCAGCCAATGCGGGATCGTGCTTGTCGAATTTCGTGGTATCCATCTTCCAGGTCCCCGTGATGTCGGGGTGGTTTGCACTTGACTGCGCGCCGAGAGAAGCGGCGGCCGCAAGAATGGTTGCGCACACCCCCACGCAAAATCTCCGAGCGAACATCACACCCTGCCTGTGAAAAGAGTGAATTCGAGGTTGGCGGAGGATACTTGACCGCGTTCCGCGTCCGATGACCGTCTCGTGCCAGATGTGTCCAGGATCTGTAAGAAGCGCCGAGCGCAGAAAGCGTGTGCGATGCATCGCGAGTCGGTGACGCCGGTGACGCCGGCGGAATCGGCGCGGTTCGGCATCGTATGCTGAATCGATCTGCCTCATCGCGTCTGTCGCTCGCTGTCATGACCTTCATGACGTTCGTTGTGCCACTGACGGTCGCCGCCTGTTCCGACGGATCGGGGCTGAGCACCGGCACACTGCTGAGCGATACCGCCTCCGTCGACGGCGATTTCCGTGAGACGGCGTCCGTCGCTCCGAGTCCTCTGCGCGCAGCGGTCGACGTCACGCTGCTGATCATGAACCGGGGCACGAGACCCGAGACGTTGTATTCGTCAGAGAGCGGTAGCTGCGACGGCGGCCTGATCGTGCGAGCGTGGCATCACGCGAATGGACGAAACACGCTGGCGTGGCTTTCGTCGGCGGTACCGGTCGTGCCCTGTCCCGGACACCCCCTGCCACTCGTCCTCGCGCCGAACGCGAGTGTTTCGTTGACTCGAGAAATCGGCAACGCCGAGATCCTGGGCGATTCGCTGCCATCGGATACCTACATCCTGACGGCGAGCGCCGATCTGCGATCACCAACGCTTCCCGCGCAGGTTACGGCCGCGTCGATCTTCATCGGACTCGAATACATCGTGCCGCCCGGGACAGTGCTCGACGGAACGTGGTCCGGCGGGGCGGACGGAATTCTGCTGCGGCTGGCGCTGCGCTGGACGGCGGATTCGGTCAACGGCACGGGCACATATGTCGCGACTCCGCCCTACTCGAACCGCTGCGGTGGCAGCACGCTCCGGGGATCGGGAACGGTCAAGTTCACCGCGGCGCGCACCGAGGACCGCCTCGTCGGTCACATGGCGTTCGACAACGGGTGGACTCCTCCCTACAGCGCCGTTCAGACCGGCCGAGACCTGCTCGACGGTCACTTCATGTCGGTGGATGTCGGGCCGTGTCCGATGCCGCTCGGCCGAGAGATCCCGGCACAATGACCGGACCGTCGAGCGTGCGCAGAAACGCCTCGAGCTGTCGCACCTCGGCGCTCGTCAGGTGAAGCGCTTCGAGCTCAGAGTGGCCGACCGCGGCAGCCGGCGCCCGATTGTAGTGATCGAGCACCGCGGCCAAGTTCGCAAACTCGCCGTCATGTCCGTACGGCGGCCGCAGCGCAACGTTGCGGAGTGACGGCGTGCGAAACGCCCCGACGAGCTCCGCGCCGGAGCGTTTCGCATAGCGCAGCTCCGCGCAGTCGTTCGCGGAGGCGTCACTGTAACGGCCCAGACAATTGAAATCGCTTGCATCCGCGAGCCTGATGCCGACGCTGCGACCCGAATCCCGCGGCTGCGCACCGCCCACGCCGACGTTGTGAAAGAGATTGTCCGTCAGCAAGGCGCCGCTGTGACATCGAGTGCACTGCGCGCGCCCGATGAAGAGTCGCGCCCCGGCGCGTTCGTCGCGAGAAAGCAACACGCGGTCGCGACGCGTGCCGGCGGAGTCGCCCAGGCCGGCGACGTAACGATCGAACCGCGACGGACCGAACCGAATGCCACGTTCGAACGCCTCGATGGATTTACCGAGGTTGACGAATACTCGGGTCACACTGTCCTTCGTCGCGTCGGGCAGCCGGTCCCACGCCGCGCGTTCGTCGGCGGTTCCGTTTGGTCCCGCCGAATGGGGCAAATGGCTCACGTCAGGAAGCGCGCCGAATATTCGTTCGTAGTCCCGGGCGAGCGATTGTGCAACCACGCGCGCATACAGCGTACGAGTGCCGCCATGCTCGACCGCGCTCTCGAACGGACCGAGCGCCTGCGACCAGGGGCTGTCGGCTCGGCCGTCCCAGAACAGCCATGGGCTGTACGTCGAAGCGACCACGGTCATCGTACGGCGGCCGGTTGTCCCGACACCGGCACCAAGGCGTCGATCGTCCTGAAATTGCCGATTGGGGAGGTGGCACGTCGCGCAGGCCACTCGGCCGTTTATGCTGAAACTGCTATCAAAGAACACTCGTCGCCCGAACGCCGCCGCCATGGCGCTCGAGGCGTACCGATTCGACGGGTCGGCCGGGAGCTCATCGATGTGCGCGAGCGTGAGCGATTGCAGCTTCGCTATCTCGTCCGCCGACCAGCTTTCCGACGTGTGGTCCGGAATCGTCGATCGTGCGAATCCCGTAACAACGATCATGGCCGCGCCGCCGGCGGCCAGGAATGCCCCGAACGCGAGCCTTCGCATCATGAGCCTTCGCATCATGAGCCTTGGCATCATCACAGGCATTCCTCAGCGCAACCCGAGGTTGAACCGGACGCTGTCGGTTCCCGCCGGGCCCTGGATCACGAACTTGACGACCCACCAACCGGACATGCTGAACTTCATTCCTTCGATTCGGTAATCGCCGCCGTCGGGCACGCCGCTCATCTCCGGACTTGTCGGCAGTCCGTGCCCGTGCTCCGGCATGCCGCCGTCGACACAGATGGTCGCTTCGTCGACCGCGACGCCGGTCGTGTCTTCGACGTGCAGAATCCACTCGTGGAGCTTGCCCGTGGGCGGCGGCGACTCGGGGGCTTTGATCGAGACGCGATACAAGCCGCCTTGCGTCACGCGCGTGCGGCTAAAATCGCGCGCGACGGCGGGAATGAAATCCTTTTTCCAGCCTTGCTGAATCGTGCACGTCTGAGCCGGCAGCTTGGTTGCCCCGACCACGGCGGCGCACACCAACGCCGCGACAGGGATGGAGACAAGGCGCGTGATTCGCATGATTCCGAATGCCATCCGGGGAGGGTGCACGGTGAACGACACGTTAGCACAACGCTCAGTGTGCCGAGCGAATCTTTCGTGCCGGATTTGTGCAGAAAATGTCCGGCGTGTGTATGCGGTGACTCGATGCATTGCCGGTGTGTAGAGCGACGCACGCGGCAGCGATCGGGGGCGTCTGGCGCGTGCCTTGCCAGTGTGTGCACGAATGCCTGCCATACACGCGACACCGGCGGTGAATGGATCGACCGAAGACCGCCGTGGTCTCCGCCGGAAGCTCGTCGTCCGCATTGCCATCCTGGTCGTGATCCTTGGCGCCGCGAGCCTCGTCGCCTGGCGGCTTGGCTACTTCACGCTGCTCGGCAGCGGCGGCCTTCGCCGGCTCATGGACCGTCTGCATCGCGTGCCGTGGATCGGCCCATTGTACGTCGTCGGCTTTGCGCTCGTGGCGGCGCTTGGTATTCCGCTGACGCCGCTGGTTCTCCTCGCCGGCGCGCTGTTCGGGTTCGCCGAGGGGGTCGTCGTCGCCTGGGTCGGCCTGATCCTCGGCACGTCGGGCGCGTACTGGATCGCGCGGCTCATCGGCGGCGCCTCGGTCACCCGGCTGCTCGCGGGACATGAGGACATCATCGCGAAGCTGCACGGACGAAGAGGCTTTCTGACGCTGCTGCGGCTGCGCGCCATCCCGCTGATTCCGTCGCTTCTGCTCGACTACTCCGCCGGCACGGCGCGCATGGATTATGTGGCGTATGTCGGCGCGACGATGCTCGGGTCATTCACGAGCACCGCGATCTTCGTGTTTCTGGCGTCTCATGTGGCGACGGGACTCACCACCGGCGCGGCCCACGAGGCGTTGCTCTGGTCAGTCGGCGCGGGCGTGGTGCTGGTCACGATGAGCTTCGCGCCGGCGCTCGTGCGTCGCATGCGCCGGACGTGATCGCGCGGTGATCCTCGAACGAAGGCGCAGGCGATCGCGGTGGCGGTGGCGGCGGCGGCGGCGGCCGTGTGCTGGATCGGGCCGCCGCCGTTCCGCCAGATCGCGTCCTTGTGGGTGAAGACCTGAACGACGCTGGCCCTGAGCACCGGCGTGGCCGCCGGGACATGAACCTCAAGGTCGATCCGCGCAACAAGCAACTGGTGGCCGGCGGCCCGATCGTCGCCGCGGTTGGCTACGCCCCCGCTGGATTCGGCTGAACGGAGGTTCGAGCGGAATGAGATCTCTCCGTGCGCGCCGGTGCTGGGTCTCGTGCCGGTAACGCGGCGAGGAGCAGCAGGCCAATCGCGCCAACGATCACGATGTCTTGTGGACTGTCCTTCCTGTGCAGCCCGTGCGACCAGGCTTCGGCGGTCATGACCGCCATCGTTGTCGCATGAGCGAGCGTGGACCAAGCGCCAAATGCGATCAGCGAGCGATGTCGTGCCGGCTGCTTCACGGCCAGCAACAGAAAGACCCCGAGCACGGTGTTGACGCTCACGAACATCGGGAAGGCGTCCTGATGGTTTTGAAGCCAGTTGGGCCGCAACAGGCTATCGAACAGCGGGTACATCCAGGACAGATACAAGAGGCCCACGAGGCCCACGACGACCTGCACCGCGCGCTGACGCTTCATGCCATCCTCCGGTTTGAGATGTGCGAACGGAGAGCAGGCTACCTCGTGCTCCACGATGCCAACAAGGGTTGTGGGATCGACGACGGCGTCACGCTGATCGACTGAACTCGTTGCGTGACAAACGACACCCGGTTGCCGCCGCCAGAGCATCGACGCATCATGTCGCATGGCAACCGACGTAATGCGGATCACGCGGACCACGCGCATCACGCAGATCTCGCGAATCGTGGCGCTCGCGCTCGCGGCGGGCACGCTGTTCACGGGGCAAGTGGTGCTCACGCAACTCCACACCGGCCAGCCCGTCGACGTCGGACCGACCGTCCTCGCCGCGTTGCTGTTCTGGGGGTTATGGGCTCTGCTGACTCCCGTGGTCTTGGTGGCCACGCACCGTTGGCCACTCGACACAACGCCGATCTATCGACCGGTGCTTCTGCACTTGGGCCTATCGATCGTCATGGCCGTCGTACAAACCATGCTTGCGTTCGGCCTCGGGTCGTTCGCGTTGTATCTGTCCGGATCGGCCGGTGCGCATGAAGCATTGAAAGCCGCCACCAGTCCGTCCGCGCTGGCATGGGGTGCCTTTGCTGGTATGTTCTTCTACTGGCTGGTCGCCGCAGTGGATGCGGCGCTGCGCTTCCGAGGTCGCTACGCCGCACTGGAGTTGGAGCTCAACCGGTCGAAGCTCGATGCGTTACGATCGCAGCTTCGGCCTCATTTTCTTTTCAATACGCTCAACGCCATCTCGGGGCTCGTACCGCAGGGTGACAACGCTCACCGGATGATATTGAGGCTGTCCTCGCTCCTGCGGCGGAGTCTCGACGAAGACTCCCACGAGGTTCCGCTTCGGACGGAGCTGACGTTCCTCGATGATTATCTCGACATCCAGCGGCTGCGGTTCGGAGACCAACTGGTCGTCGAGGTCGACACGGAGCCAGGCGCGCTCGGGGCGCGAGTGCCGGTGTTCCTCTTGCAGCCGCTCCTGGAAAACGCGATCGAGTACGGAGAATCCGACGATGGCCACACGACGATTCGTCTGTCCGCTCATCGCGACGGAGATCAGCTGGTCATCCGCGTCGAGGACGACGGACCGGGGCTGGCAGTCGTGAATCCGGTACGCGAAGGCGTCGGGCTCGGAAATACGCGGGCGCGGCTGAACCATCTGTACGGCGCGCGAGCGGCGGTCGAGCTGTCGGCGCGGCGCGACGCCGCGCAACTGCGCGGCACCAGCGTCGTGATCCGGCTGCCGTGGGCCGGGTCGTCATGAACGTGCTCGTGGTGGACGATGAGCCGTTGGCGCGGCGGGTGCTCCGGCGCGCGCTCGACCTCTTGCCGGACATCGCGTGCGTCGGCGAGTGCGGCCGCCGCGACGAGGCGGTCGCGATGATTCTCGAGCGCAAACCGGACATCGTGTTACTCGATATCCAACTGGGCCGCACGACGGCATTCGAGATCATTGAAGACATCGGCGTCGAGGAAATGCCGCTGGTCATCTTCGTGACGGCGTATGACCGCCACGCACTCAAGGCGTTCGAGGTGCATGCGCTCGACTATGTCCTCAAACCCGTTGATCCCGATCGCCTGCGGGAAGCGCTCGACCGGGCCGCCTCCGTTCTGTCGTTGCAGCGCGGGGCTTCACTCGCCGATCGGCTCGAACGGCTGTTGACGCATCTGCCGACTGCTTTGGCCCCCAGCGCTGCACCCGTTCCGGCACAACGCCTGACGGTGCGAGATGGAGAGGGACTGCGCCTGCTCGAATCCAGCCAGATCGAGTGGATCGAGAGCGCCGGCAATTACGTACACGTGCATAGCGGCGGTCGCGCGTTCGTGATCCGGACGACGATGGATCGCGTCGCGCGGCGCCTGGCAGCCGATACGTTCTTGCGCGTGCGACGCACGGCCCTCATCAACACGCGCTTCGTGGGAAAGATCGAGCGGTACGGCAAGGGCACCTACGTCGTGCATCTCCGCAGCGGTGCGAAGGTGGTCACCGGCCGGTTCTATCAGGCCGGTCTGCGCCGATTGCTCGAGCTCGGAGCCTAAGCGAGAGCGACGGCCCGGCAACGTTTCGGGCTCGCGGTGTGTTTCAAACCTTTCGAACATTGGAATGGTCGAAACACATAGGCGGTTTTCTTCGCCACGGACAGCAGATCGCCAATCCGCCTCGCGGTTCCCTCCGCTCCTCACGTTCGTTGCGTGCATTTCCATGACACTCTCCCGCCGGTCGTTTGTTTCACGTAGCGCCATCGCGGCCGCGGCATTTGCCGGCCGACCATTGCTGGGTCGGTCCGCGTTTCGCGATTTTCCGCGAGCGGGATCGGATTTCGAGACCTTGCGGGCGTCGATCAGGGGAACACTGCTGCTTCCGGCAGACGCGCCGTACGAGCGCGCGCGGCGTACGTGGAGCTTCAATCCGCGTACGGATGCCCGGCCGGCGGCAATCGTTCGCTGCGCCGACGCGGACGACGTCCTCAAGTCGGTCGCGTTCGCGCGCGAGCATTCGCTGGAGCTCGCCGTTCGCGGCGGCGGCCACGACATTCTCGGCGCCTCGACGGTAAATGGCGGCTTGATCATCGATCTCTCGTCAATGAAGGCCATCGAGGTCGATTCGAGACAACGCACGGCTCGAGTACAGCCTGGCGTGGTCTCAGGCGAATTCAAGGCGGCTCTTCCACCGGACCTCGCGCCCGTACTTGGCTGCAATCCCGCGGTCGGCGTCGCGGGACTTACGTTGGGAGGAGGCATTGGGTGGTTCCTGGGAACGCACGGCGCGGCGTGCGACAACCTCGCATCGGCAACCATCGCGACCGCCGGCGGCGAGTTGCTTCACGTGAGCGAGAACGAGCACCCCGATCTGTTCTGGGCGATTCGAGGCGGCGGCGGAAACTTCGGTATCGTGACGCAGCTCGAATATCGCGTACACCCGATCACTACTGTCGTGGGCGGCGTGGTCGCGTTTCGGCAGAGCGACATCGGCGCCTTCCTTCGCTTCTATCGCGATTATATGAAGGCGGCGCCTGATCCGCTCGCGGTCGAAGTGTCGATCTTCAGCGACCCCGACCCCGTAATCTGGGCGATGGTTTGCTGGAACGGTCCGCCTGACGCCGGACTACGCGCGCTCGAGCCGCTCCGCACATTCGCTACACCGATTGCTGATACGATCGAGGAAGCCCCATGGACGCGATTCCTCGCGAGAATGCCGCAGCGGACGATGGTCAGGACCAGCAACACCTACTGGCGCGGCGACACGTTGAGCGTGCTGTCCGACGGCGCGATTTCGGCGTTCGCCAATTCCATCGCCTCGGCGCCAGCCGGCTGGCAACTGGGCCTTGGCCACTACATGCATGGCCGCATTTGCGACGTCGCGGCGAGCGCGACGCCATTTCAGCGAAAGCTGGGTCAGTCCACCCATTTCATCAGCGCGAGCTGGAGCGATGGAAAGGACGCGGACCGGGCGCTCACATGGGTCGATGGCACCTGGAGTGCGCTGCATCAGTTCGCCGATACAGGCACGTACGTCAACTATCTCAGCGAGAGTTCCAACGCCGCGGTGCGTGCGGCCTACGGCAACAGTTACGAACGCCTGGCCGCGATCAAACGCATGTACGATCCCGACAACGTCTTTCATCGCAACCGCAATATTCCGCCTGCGCGTGCATAAGGGCACGTGCAGACGAGCCGCGTGCCGGCGCTCGCGCACTATTCCTGCCGCAGCGCCAGCGCCGGATCGGTTCGTGCCGCGCGCCATGCGGGCATGATCAGCGCGATCAACGCCACGGCAAGCATCGTCGCCGACACCGCCACATAGACAACGGGGTCGTGTGGCGACTCGTCGAACAACTGCGGGCCAATGCGTCCGCCGAGCGCCCATGCGACGAGAATCGCGGCGGATAATGCGATGAACACCACCCGAACACCGTAGCCGACGACCAACGTGATGATGTTCCTTCCCGTAGCGCCGACCGCGATGCGCACGCCGAACTCGCGCATCCGCTGGGCAACGAGATAACCAATCACGCTATACAAACCGGTGGCGGCGACGATCATCGCCAGCGCCGCGAACGCGCCGAACAGCGCCGCGCCAACGCGCCACGTGCGAATCTGCGGATCGACGCGGTCCTGCAGCGCGGCGACGTCGACATACCGCGCCGCCGGGGCAAGCCGCGCAACCGTGCGCCGCGTCATCTCGATCGCCGCGCCAACCGGCCCGCGTGGCCGGACGAGCAACGTCGTCCCGGAGATGCCGATCTCCTGGCCGAGCGGAACGTAGTATTGCATCGCCGGCTCCTCGCGAATGCCGAACCGATGGGCATCCGCGACGATGCCAACGATCGTCGCGCACTGCTCGAGTCCACCGATGAGCAGACACTTGCCCAGCGCTCGTTCGTGCGGCCAGAGGGTGCGCGCCATCGTTTCATTGACGATCGCGGCGCGGACGCGCGACGCGCCCTCGTGCGGAGAGAATACTCGCCCGCTGAGCAGGCGCGTGCCGACGGTTCGAAAGTAGTCATCGCCGACCGCGGTCACATACGGCCCGCCGCCGCCGAGGACCGGGATCGTGTCCCGGCCCGGCACGCTCAGATTCACGGTGAACGCGCTGCGAAATGGCGAACCGATGACGAGACTGGCGGCCGTCACATCCGACCGATGAGCCACGCTGTCGCGAATCCGATTCCATGCGAGCGCCTGCTGCGCCGCCGCGGCTTTGGCGGCGCTGTCGCCCGGCGGCGACACCGGCCAGTACACCGATGCCGCCACGACCTTGTCGGTGTCGATCCCGAGATCGATCCGCCGCACGTTCATGAGACTTCTCACAAACAAGCCGGCGGCGATAAGAAGCACGGCGGTGAGCGCGGTTTGCGCGAACAGGAGCATGGTGCGTACTCGCTCGTGTCGGCCGCCGCCGTCGCGCGCGCCGCCCTTCACCGCCTGCGACAAATCGATGCGACGCGACTGAAGCAACGGCGTCACGGAAACGACGAGCGAGACGATTGCGGTCAGAACGACGATCACGGCGAGCACGCGCGGATCGACCGCCGACGTCGTCCACGTCATATCGGTGAGAAAGAAACGGCGAATCCCGTTCCCCGCGGCGTTCGCGACGACGACACCCACCGCGCCGCCGAGGAGCGCGACGAGCATGCCATCGGCGAGCAGCAGCTGAATCATTCGCCGTCGGCTCATGCCAAGCACCAGGCGCACCGCCAGCTCGCCGCGCCGCCGGAGCGCGCGTGCAAGCAGCAGATTGCCGATGTTCGCGCAGGCAATGAGGAGCACGACGACCGTCACCCCTGTCAACCACCGCGCAAGCGATGCGACCGCGGGCTCGGTTCCTTCAGGCGTGAACGAGATGGGCCGCACACTGATCGTCGCGTCACGCCAGTTCGTGTCCGTTCCCGTGTACGCGCGCCGAAACGCCGTCGTCGCGTCCGACGATGCTTGATCGGCATCGATTCCCGGACGCACGCGCGCAACGATCTGCACCCAGCGCGCGTTCCACGTGGTCGGCCAGTCAGGCCGGGGATGAGCACCGCTCGACAGCGGAATCCAGTAGTCGACCTCCGAGCGTTCGGCGCCGGTGAATCCCGGTGGTGCAACGCCGATCACCGTGAATGGACGGAAGGCAATCGTGATCGTGCGTCCAAGAATGTCGCGATCACCGCCAAACGCTCTGATCCAGTACTCGTACGCGAGCACCGTCACGTCCTGCGGCGCACGCGGATCGTCCTCGGCGGCGGAATAGAACCGGCCAAGGTAGGGCCGAACCCCGAGCGTGGTGAACAAATCCGCCGATGCGGCGACGCCGGGCAGGCTGCGAGCGTTCACACCTGTTCCCACGACCCAGGAGCTCGATTGGTATGCGCCGATGCTCGCGAAAGCATGCGCACCGTCGCGCAATCCCGTGTACGCGGCGTAACTCGTCGTGCTATTGGTCTCGAGCTCGTTGGGCGGGTGTCTGACGGTGGCGTAGAATCGCATGACCCGCGCGGGCTCGATCACATGATCGGGGCCATGGAGCAGGATGCGATCGACGATTCCAAACATGGCCGCGGCAGAGCCGATCCCGAGTCCCAGCGTAACGGCGCAGAGGATCGCGAAGCCCGGCGCGGAGCGAAGACTCCGCGCCGCATGCCGCACGTCGGTCCAGAGTTGGCGCATCAATGGATCTCCATGGGGAGCGGGTGAACCGGCGGCGCGCTGGCGGTGCAATGAAAGCGTCCAGACCGCGGCGATTGCTTGACGCCAGAACGCGCTCCGGGCACCGAAGTGCCCCGCGTGTCTCGTCTCGTCATGAAAATCCTCGAGCAGGTCGCCGATGACGTGCTCACGCTCGGCTTCGGGCAACAAGGTGCCGAGAAGCCAGAGTGCTAGCCGGGGTGCGCATCGACGCGCGGCGTGATTCGTCATCGCGCGTCGAACCTGAGGTCGAGGCCCGCGGTGAGCTTCCTCAGCCCCCGTACGCTCTCACGAATGGAGCGCCGGCCGGCGGCCGTCACCGAGTAGCATCGAGTGCGCCGGCCGCCGCGCACTGGCGTCGGCGCTCCGGTCGTGGCGGTGACGAATCCCTTCTCGGCTAATCGTCCGAGGGTCTTGTAGATGGCGCCAAGAGTGACGTCGCGTCCGGTGCAGTCGCGGATCTCGTCGCGGATGGGAATGCCATACGCGTTTTCGCCGATCCGGAGGATCGCCAACAGGAGCACCTGTTCGAACTCGCCGAGCATGAGCGTCTCATAAGTGTGACATTGTCACTATTATTGCCGTGCGAACCTGCACGGCGCAAGCCCCATGTTCGGCCCTTCGCCGTGCGAATCGCCGCGGGGTGCGCGAGCGACCATCGAGCAATAATTTCACGTGACATCATGGATCGCGGATGACCACTTACGACATTCTCGGACGCGCCTACTCGGCGCGGCGACACAGCGATCCGCGAATCGCGGCCGCGATCGCGTCCGCCCTCGGAAGCTCACCGTCCGTGCTCAACGTGGGCGCGGGCACCGGCTCGTATGAGCCGGCCGACCGCGCGGTGATCGCGCTCGAGCCGTCGCGTGTGATGATCGCGCAGCGGCCGTCGGACGCCGCCGCGGCGGTGTGCGGCGTGGCCGAGCATCTTCCGTTTCGCGACGGGCAGTTCGACGCGGTGCTGGGAATTCTGACGCTGCACCACTGGACCGATCAGCGTCGCGGCCTGCTCGAGTGCCGGCGCGTCGCGCGCGATCGCGTCGTCCTCCTGACGTGGGATCCGACGTGCAACGACTACTGGCTCATTCGCGAGTACTTCCCGGAATTTCAGGCGCTCGATCTACCGCGCTTCGCGACCTTCGCCGAGCTGACCGCGATGATGGGCCCGATCGAAGTTCATGACGTGCTCATCCCCGCCGATTGCACCGACGGATTTCTCGGCGCGTATTGGCGCCGCCCCGAGGCGTATCTCGATGCCGTTGTACGGTCAGGGATTTCGTCCTTTCATGATGTTGCAGACGACGATCCACGTCTGATCAGACTGCGCCGCGACGTCGAGAGCGGCGACTGGGCTGAACGACACGCCGACCTCCTCGCGCGCACGACGTTGGACATCGGGTACCGGATCGTCGTCGCGCGTTCGTCCGGTTCCGGTGCGCGTGGCGACGTACGCGCATGAACCCGTATTGTTGACTTTCGACAATAGTCGCCGCACTATTGTCGGAACCCGACAATACTCGACATGGCCCGCTCGTCGACCGACCTCCTGCGCGGAACTCTCGATCTCCTGATCCTCCGATCACTGGCCCTCGGCGCCCTGCACGGCTGGGCGCTGGCCCAGCGCATCGAGCAGCAATCGGAGCATCTCCTTCGCATCGGCCAGGGCTCGCTCTACCCCGCGCTCCGAAGACTCGAACAGCAGGGCTGGATCCAGAGCGAATGGAGAACGACGGAAGACAATCGTCCCGCGCGGTTCTACACCCTGACCGCATCGGGGCGCCGCGCGCTGACCGCTGAAACGAAGAGCTGGCGCCAGTACGTCTACGCGGTCGACCTGATTCTGGATGGGCGGTGACATGTCTCGAACCCGGCCCACACTGAAGGACCGCGCGCGGGCCTGGAGCCGCCGCCTGCGTTCGCTGCTTCGCCCTCGGGCGACTGAACGGGAGGCGGACGCCGAGCTTGCGTTCCATCTCGAGATGGAGACGGAGAAGTACCGGCGCGCCGGACTCACGCCGGACGCGGCACGACGCGCGGCGCTGCTCGCGTTTGGCGGCGTCAATCAGACCGCCGAAGCATTGCGTGACGTGCAGCGGCTCGCCTGGATCGACGATACCATTCGAGATCTGAAATATTCCGCGCGCACGTTGCGGCGCGCGCCGGCGTTTACCGCGGCGGTCGTCGCGACGCTCGCGCTCACCGTGGGTAGCGCCACCGGCGTCTTCGCCGTGGTACATGCGATCGTGATCGCGCCACTTCCCTACGCGCAACCCGAGCGACTGATACGAATTTGGGAAGAGAATCGAGCGCAGAGCGTCACGCACGGGCCCGTGTCGCCGGGAACGTTCGTGGCGTTGCGCGCGCGAGCGCACTCGCTCGATCACATTGCGCTGTACGGCGAGCGTGACGCGGTGGCCTCGGTGGAGGACGACCATGATCACTGGGCCGTGCACGAAGCCGGAGCGACGCCGTCGCTGTTCGACGTTCTCGAGGTGCATCCCATTCTTGGCAGCGGATTCCCGCCGGAGCCAGCTCTCGACGGTCAGAACCAACTTCAGAATTCCGTCGTCATCAGCTACGAGCTCTGGCAGCGTGCGTTCGGCGGCCGACCCGATGTGGTCGGCCGGACGTTGAAGGTCGACGACGCGTGGAGTTATCGGGTGCGTGGCGTCATGCCGCCCGGATTCGCATTCCCGAATGGGACCGACGTCTGGACGCCGATGTCGTACGCTCACTCGTTGTCGCCTGTCGAGCGCCAATTTCGCTATTACGGCTCGGTTGCCCGCGTGCGCAACACGGCGCCTGTGGAACGCGCCGAGCGGGAGCTGGCGGCGATCGAGGCGCAGTTGGCGGCCGAGTATCCGGCCTCCAATGCCGGATGGTCGCTTCAAACCGCGCCACTCGATCGCGCGATACTTGGCGATAATCGTCCGATGCTCCTCGCGCTGTTCGGGCTCGCAGTCTGTGTATTGCTGATCGGCTGCGCGAACGTCACGACGCTCGTGTTGGCCCGGGCGAGGGCGCGGGCTCACGAGCTCGCCGTCCGAATCGCGCTCGGAGCCGACCGCCGAAAATTGATGCGCCATTCAATAACAGACGGCCTCTTGCTCGCGTCACTCGGCGGCCTCGCCGGCATCGCCGCCGGCTACGGCACTACGCACTTGCTCGTCGCGTTCGCGCCGTCGAAACTGCCTCGTTTGAGTGAAGTACGGTTCGCGGGTTCGGCGTTGGCGTTTGCGCTCCTCGCCACCACCGGCGTGACGCTTCTGGTGGGAGTTGCGCCGCTCGCCCGAGCCGGGCTGGATCACGCGCACAGCGTGATGCGGTCTCGCACGTCCGCGATCGGCGGCGGCCGCCCGTATCGCGCCGCGCTCGTCGCGGCCCAGGTCGCGCTCGCGTTGATGCTGACGGTCGCTGCGGCCCTATTGGTGAGGAGCTTCGAGCGACTGCGCGGCACCGATCTCGGATTCGACCGCCGGAACGTGTACACCGCGCAGCTGCGTGTATCCGTCGGCCGATTCCCCGGCGCGCGCCCTTGGTTCCTTCGCGTGGCGTACTATGACCACTTGGTCAGCGAGGTGTCGCGTCTTCCCGGAGTCACCGGCGTCGGAGTGACTACGCTGCTTCCACTCACTGGTGATGCGCACTCGGGTGGCATGTGGCGAACCGATGCGCCCGGCGCTCACGGACGGAAACCGCCGACGTCGGCCGCCGATCAATGGAAGGCGGCATTCCAGGCGGTGACGCCCGGCTATTTCAAAACTTTGAACATCCCTGTCGTTCGCGGTCGCTCGTTCGACGACACCGATCGTTTCACCCAGGACGAGCTGACGAATCCGTCGGTGCCCAGGCCGGTGGGAGTAGCGATCATCAACCAAGCGATGGCCTCGCGGTACTTTCCCGGCCAGGACCCTCTCGGCAAGACGATCTTTCTCTTCGACGACCAGACATTCGCCGCCTACCGCACGATCGTCGGCATCGTACGGAATGCGCGCGGCGAGTCGGTCGACAAGGCTCCGGCGCCTACCGTGTTCATCCCGTTCGCGCAGAATCCGGGAATCGGAGGCTCGCTCGTGCTATCATCCTCGCTTCCGGCATCGCGTTTCATTCCCGCCGTCATGAAGGCTCTCAAAGCCGCCGACCCGGCGATCACTATCGCGAGCGTCCGGCCATTGCAGAGCGCCGTCACCGAATCGCTTTCGCCACGGCGCTTTCTGATGCTGCTCGTCGGAGGCTTCGCGGTCCTTGCCCTGCTGTTGTCGAGTGTTGGCGTGTTCGGAATGGTTGGGTACATCGTGCGATCGCAGACCCACGAAATCGGGATTCGCATCGCACTCGGCGCGCGCGCCTCGCAGGTGATCCGCCTGGTCGTCGCTGAGGCGTTCCGTTCGGTCGGAGTCGGTCTCGCCGTCGGCGCGGTGGCCGCTGTCGGCGTCGGTCGTGGAATTCAATCGCTGCTGTACGCCACATCCCCTGTTGACCTGTTGAGTCTCGGAGCGGCGGCAGCGGCCATCATCGTCAGCGCGGCTTTGGCGACCGTGTTGCCGGCCAAGCATGCGCTTGGCGTCGATCCGATTCGATCCCTCCGAAACGAATAAAGAGGCCGGGAAGCGGCTTCGGTCGGTATTGAGGAGCGCGTAAGCTAATGTCTGACAGCGGTTTCCCGATTGTGCGAATTTAGTTGTCGTATAAACTATCTCCATGTAATGCATCATCGACAACGATTTTCCTCGTTCATTTTGGAGAACCACCATGCCGCCGTTTACGTCCGGCCGCCTCCGCTGCATCGTCACCATCGTCACCATCGTCACCATCGTCGGCGTCGCGGGTCTGGCCGCATGCGGCGACTCGACCTCGACCATCAACGAGCCGCAGGGACTCCGCGCCTCGTTCAATACGGCGCCCACCAGCGCCGACATGCAGATGTCCGGCTCGTCGAGCACGGGCTCGCCGAACGGCGGCGCCGCCTTCACATACACGTTCCAGGTGAAATGGTCGAGCGGCGGCCAGGCCAACAATGTCATGTTCACGGACACGCTGCCGGCGAATGTCGGGTTCAATTACGCCGCCGTGGACGGAGTTCCGGCGCGCTGCGCCCAGAACGCGAAAGTCGTGACGTGCGCGATGGGCAACTTCGACAAGACGACGGGCTACACGCCGAACGTGACCATCAACCTCAATGCGCCGCCGACCGTCGGCACGTTCAGCAACACCGGTGTCATTACGTCGGACACGCCCGATCCGCAGCCGGCCAACAACCGCGTCACGGTGAACGTCCAGGTGAAGACGCCGCTCGCGCCGTGCTCCCAGCTCGTCGGTCAGGCGGTGTACAACGGCGTGATGATGTTCGGCAGCGTGGATTCATTCGGAGTCTTCGAGCAGTTCGGGTTCCAGTCGAACGGCGTGAACTACTACGTCATCACGAACTACTTCGACGGAACGCAGCCGCTCACGAACGTGATCAATCTCGACTGCAAGGGACCGGCGCCGGCGCAGTTCGTCGCCAATTTCTTCAACGTCGTCGGCACGCTCGATGGATCGACGATCACGACGCCCAACGGCGTCACGTGGCAAGTGCTGCGCGCCAACGTCATTCAGGTCTTCACGCACAAGGACGCGATCTAAGAGTCGAGGGCCAACCCTCCGCACCCGTCGCGTGTCTATGCACTGGCTTCTTCGGAGATTCAGATGCAGGCGGGCGTGGTCGCATTCGCACTCATCGCCGCGTCGGGCGCAACGTCCGCGCTCCGGGCGCAGTCCCAGCACCGGCCTGAGATTCTCATCGTCGGCAGCTTCCACATGGCGAACCGGAATCACGATTTGTACGACGTGCAAGCCGACGACGTCCGTTCGCCACAGCGGCAGCGCGAGATCGCCGAAGTCATCGAGGTGCTGAAACGGTTTCATCCGACCACGGTCGCGATCGAAGCCGACATCGAGGATGACCGCCGGATCGCGCGCGAGTATGCCGAGTACCTCGCCGGGCGATATCAGCTATCCGCAGACGAGACCAACCAGCTCGGGTACCGCACCGCCCGCGAGCTCGGCCTGAGGAGCGTCCATGCGGTGAATGCCTGGGCGGGCAACGACTTCCCGCTTCAACCCGTGAGCGATTATGCCAAGGCGCACGGCAAGGAGGCGCAATTGCAGCCGATCCTGGCGCAATGGAGCGCAGCCACCAAGGAGCTGGACGCCTACCTGAAGGCGCACACGGTATTGGAAACGCTGGCGCACGCCAATTCGGCCGCGTTCATCGCCGAGAACATGGACCCCTACTTCGCGCTGGCGCGGCTGGGCGAGCCGGGCGATTACGCCGGAGCGGATCTGTTAGGAAACTACTATCTGAGAAATATCAGGATCTACCGCAACATCGTCAGCCTGATCGGCTCCGAGGCGGATCGCATTCTCGTGATCTACGGATACGGACACGTCGGCTGGCTCCAGGAGATCGCACGGCAGGATCCGGCGATTCGATTGCGAACGCTGAGCGAGTTCACCCCGGCGGGGTGAGCGTGAACAACCGGCGCGATACCGCTTACACGTCCCGCCGCGCACCGCGAAGTCCCATCCACCACAGCGCGAGCGCGACCGCCGCGCCGGCGATCGCACCGGCGCCGGGGACGAGATCGATCGTGCCATTTGGCTGCAACAGCGCGGCGTAGGCGCGCAGCAGCACGGTGCCGGCGAGCGCGCCGATCGTTGCCAGTGTCCACCATCGCAGGAGATTCCAGTGCCGGAGCAGCACGGTCGCGGGCCAGAGGACGATGACCGTCGCCGCATACGCGAGCGGCGCTCCGAAAAGCATGAATACCCAGAGCAGCACCAGGAGCGACGCCGGAGTGGCCGGCGTCGGACCGGAGAGACGGCCGCCATTCGAGGCGGCGCGAGCAAGTACCGCAACGAATACCGCGAGCGGCGCCGCGAGCGGGGCTATCCCGAAGGCAGTGCGCAGGCGCTGCGGAGTTTCACGCATGGATTCGAGTCATATAATGACGACGAACCCCTTGCGTGACGAACAGGTTTCAAAGGACTCGTCACCCCGAACGCGAGACTGCGTCGCGTGCCGTGCGCGGTCCAGCGTCGTGCGCACGACCGACGATGAGCGCCGCCGTGGTCAACGTCAGAAAAACCACTTCCGGAATGATGAGCGGCAGATTGTCGGCCAGGCTGTTGTCGGCGACCGCACCCGCAAGGCGGACGAACAGCACCGTTCCGAACAACGCGATCACGAACCACAAACCGTACCTCACGCGCCTCGCCGAGGCTACACATGCCGCGACGACGATCGCGCAAGCGAGGGGGAAACCTCCGAACCCAACGCGAGCGATCGTGCGCCCCGCTCCCGTCGACAGGACGATCCCTCGTTCCGCCGACGCGCTCGTCGGATCGAACAGGTACTTCCTGGCGATGAGCACAAGGACCCCGGCGACGAGCACCAGGATGATCCGGCTAAACCACATCACGATGTCCTGCCGTTTCATTTCGAGCCGCCTGGCTGACTGTTTAGAGATATTTGAAATTCCGACATTTCACGGATGTACCGGAGCCTGTCGGCTCCAGTTGGCTTCGCGGTGCCGCAACCACACGCCGGTCCAGCCCACGGCCAGCAACACCGCCGGCTGCGCCGGCGATTGGCCGTGCTGGATGTGCGTGGCGATCGCTCCGCCGAGAAAGCCGGTGATCAACAGGAGTCCGAGTGCTCGCGTACGTGGGATGGCAAAGAGGATGGCGCTTCCGAGCTCGATGACGCCAAGAATCGAAATCCAGGCGTCATCGAATCCGAATGGACGCAACTGATTCACGAGGAATGGCGCATGCACGAGCTTCGCGGACGCCGCACCGATCAAGGCGACGACGACGATTCCCATGAGCACGTTGCCCGTGATTCGCCGCGGCCGATTGACCGATTGAGCGTTTTGCGGAGGCGCGATCGCGTCGATCGTTTGCTTGCGTGCGTGCGTCGCCGCGTGGGTCATTGCCGCTCTCCGCGTGAAAAAAGATTGATCAGATTGCCGTCGGGATCGCGAAACATCATGGCGCGATTGCCCCACGGCTGTGTCACCGGCTCGAGCACGACGTCGACGAGGAGCGGCGCGAGCCGCGCGCGCTCGGCATCGACATCATCGACTTCGAGATCGATGATCGCCGAACCGTTTCGCGCCGCGGTCGCGGCGTTTGCGCCGTAGAGATCAGCGGCCCGCTGGCTGCTGATCGCGATGCCCGCGTCCCCAAGGTGCAGCTCGACGTAGTCCTCGCTGCCCAGCGGCTCACGCAACGTGAGCCGGCGGTAGAACTCGGAAAGCCGAACGACATCTGTCGTGACGAGGCGTACCTGTGCGAGTCTCATGCGCCCTGGCCAGCGGGCCGTCGTGGTTCGACATCATGACCGCCGGCGCACGCGCCGTGTGACACGTGTGGTGTGAGACCCGCTATGTGACGCGCGCCGCGCCACCGGAAGCGAATGTCACACCCACTCCGTCATTCCGGTCATTATCGCAGCATTGTGCCATCGACACGCCGCGGACTTGGAATGCGTGCCGACCCGATCGATCACCCGCTCGAGGTCCTCATGCTCAAGAGCACACCCGTATGGGGCCGCCGCGCGTCACCGTTCCTCCTGTTGTCGCTCATCGCCGCCTCGCCGCTGTGCGTGCGCTGCGCGTTCGCTCAGGAGGTGGGCGCGTTGCGCGTCATGGTGGTCGACGCATCGACGCAGCGCCCGTTGAACAGCGCAGCGGTCGCCGTGCAACCGGGCGGCCGGGCGGCGACGAGCGATTCGCTGGGCGTCGCTCGGATCGGCGAGCTTCCGGAAGGCCTCTACGTGGTCGTCGTGCGACGTATCGGGTATGTGGCGGCGCGAGAGGTCAACGTTCGCGTCACGCGTGGGAAGGTCTCCATCCTGAGCGCGCAACTCGACCGGGCGGCGCAACAACTCGACGTCATCGGTGTCACGGCGGAGGCGTTCCCGAAAGACGCCGATCAGGACGTTTCGCGCTTCACGTATACGGCGGATGAGATCCGGCGAACCCCGGGCGCGGCCGGCGACCTGTTTCGCGCGATCGAGACGCTGCCCGGCGTCAGCAGCAGCGGCGGAGAATTTTCCGCGTTTTCCGTGCGGGGCGGCGGGCCGCGGGACAACCTCATTCTCATCGACGACATCCCGTTCGACAAGGTGACGCATCTCGAGGGCGGCATCGAGAGCGACGAAGCGCAAGGCGGCCGCTTCAGCATCTTCGCGCCCGACCTCGTACAGTCGGCTGATTTCCGGGCCGGCGGATTCGCGGCGCAGTACGGCGGCAAGGACGCGTCGGTGCTGTCGCTGCGGCTGCGGGACGGCAACACCGAGACACCGACGTTCGGCGGACGGTACGATCTCCTCGGCTGGGAGGCGGATTACGATGGACCGAGCCGGTTGTTCGCGAACACGAGCGTCCTCGCTTCGGCGCGGCATGAAAATCTCGAGCGTGCGCTCAAGCTGATCGGACGCGCGGACGCGGGGACGCCGAGCTTCACCGACGCGATCGTGAAGACCACGACCGACGTGGGCCGTCGCAATCACTTGACGGTGCTCGCGATCTTCGCGCCCGAGCAGGTGCTCCGGACGGTCGACAACATCCTGACCGAGTCCGACACGAACGACGCCGCTTTATACTACTGGAAAGAAACGAAGGCGGTCGTCGGCGCGTCGTTGCGAACATTGGTGGGCGGAGCGTCGATCGTTCAAACGACGGTTTACGCGCAGCGGTACACTCGAACGAGCCAGAACGGCACCGCGTATCCAGACTCGCCGATCGACGGCGGCCGATCCATCGCCGCGCGCCCCGACATCCTCAGCGCCGATGAATCCGAGACGCAGGTTGGCCTACGATCGGTCGTGCATCTCGTGCACGGCGCGCACTCGCTCATTTCGTCGCTGGAACTGGCAGGTCGTTCCGTCGGCGGTGGGCGCGCCGTTTCCGGATCCGATACGCTCTATTCGTTCGGCAAGAACGATCCACGCGCGTCGCCGAGCACTTACTACGTCGTCGTCACCCCGCAAACGTACAACGCGCGTGTGGCGCGACGCGTGACTGACGCCGCGTTTTCGTCGAGCTATCGGCGGGCACTTGGAGCTGACGGCGACGTAACCATCGGTGCGCGAGTGGAACGCGACGGCCTGAGCGGCCGGACGAACGTCTCGCCCCGTCTGAGCGCATCGAGCCCCGCCTGGAACGGAATCACGTTCACGGCGGCCGGCGGCCTCTATCTCGAACCGTTGCTGCTGCGCGACCTGATCGGCTCCGAGTCCAACGCGGCTCTCCCGCCGCAGCGCGCGACTCACGCCATCGCCGGCCTGTCGCGCCTCCTTCGGCCGGATGTGAAGCTGACGGTCGAAGGATACTATCGCGGATTGCGCGACCTTGCGGTGCGCCGCGACGAGACGTCGGGTATCGAAGAGGCGATCGGCACGGGATACGCGAGCGGCCTTGACGTGACGCTGGTCAAGCGGCTGGTCGACAAGTTCTTTGGACAGCTTGGCTACTCGTACAGCCAATCTCGCCGGAACGACCATCGCGGCGACGGCTGGTATGACGCGGACGGGAACCAACCGCACGCGATCAACGTTCTGGGTGGGTATACGCTCGACTCGCATTGGTCGTTTTCGGGCAAGTTCAAGTTCGCCGAGGGGAAACCGACCGACGTGTACGTCGTGCACGACGCGATCTTCGGGCCGAGTGGACCAATGCGGTTCTCGCAGGAGATCGTCGGGCACAATGCCGCGCGATTTCCAGACCTCCATACACTCAACGTACGCGCCGACTATCAGCGCCAGGCGCGCGCCTTGGGCATCGACGCATTTCTGGATGTACTGAACGCGTACGATCGCTTGAACGTCAACAACGCGCGCTTTGTCGAGCGCACGGGACGGCTCGTGTATGATGGAGTTCGTATCGTTCCGACATTCGGACTCAAGCTTCTCTATTGACTGGCCATGGCCGATTCGATTTCTGAATTACCGCCTGCACCGCTCTCGGTCTTCGAGGAACACCGCGCGCGGCTGTTCGCGATTGCCTACCGCATGCTGGGCAGCGTCGAAGACGCGGAAGACATGGTTCAGGAGACGTTTCTGCGGTGGCAGACCGCCACGCGCGACGAGATCCGCACTCCGGCCGCATGGCTATCGACCGTCGTGACTCGGCTGGCGTTGAATCAGCTTCAGTCCAGCCGAACGCGACGAGAGCAGTATGTGGGTCCATGGCTACCCGAACCGCTTCCGACGGATCACGTCGGGGCGGACGAACGCCTGGAGCTTGCCGACTCGCTCTCTCTCGCGTTTCTCACGGTGATGGAGCGGTTGAATCCGCGCGAGCGTGCCGTCTTCGTCCTGCGCGACGTCTTCGACTACGAATACGACGAGATCGGGCAGGTACTGCGGCTCACGGCAACGAATTGCCGGCAATTGTTTCACCGTGCCAAGGTGCGATTGGGCCAGAACGTGCGCCGCTATCGGCCGGACCGAGCACTCCACGCTCGACTGCTCGCGGAATTCGCGCACGCGGTGCGTCTCGGAGACATCGACAGTGTCGTGAACCTGCTGGCCGAGGACGCGATGCTGTACGTGGACAGCGGCGGCGTCATTCGCGCCGCGGCGCGGCGCCCGCTGCGCGGCGCGTTGGCGATCGCGAAGTTCCTCTCCGGTGTAACACGCAAGGTCGGTCCGGCGGACCTGCGGACGATGGTCCTGGACGTCAACGGGGAACCGGCGCTGGTGACCGCGGTCGGCAACTCGCCGCAACAGGTGTTGACGATCGTCGTGAGCGACGGACGCATTCGCGGCATCAGCATCGTCGCGAATCCGGAGAAGCTGCGCCGGGTCGAGCTCCGCTTGCACACACTCGATGCCGCGGCAGCCGCAATGGAGTCAGCTGCCTCTCAATGGAAATGGAACACGACGAACGGTGTCGCATGATCACGGCGTCCGGTTCCAACCGCTACGCTAGAATCGCGGTCGTTACGGGCGGAACGAACGGCATCGGCCGGGAGCTCGCGCGGCGACTCGTTCGCGAAGGTTACGCGACGATGGTGGTGGGACGAAACGAGGAGCGCGGTCATGCGCTCGAGGGTGAGCTCAGGACTATCGAGCCAGAGTCACGGTTCGTGCCCGGAGATCTGTCATCCGTCGATGGTATTAGAAATCTGGCATTGGTGATCTCGAAATACACCGCTCGCATCGATCTGATCGTGCACAACGCGGGCATTGTCGACCGCCGGCGGAAGCTGTCGCCCGACGGAATCGACCAGCACTTCGCGATCAACTACTTCTCGAGATTCGTGCTTCAGCAGTATTTGTCTCCACTCTTGAGCAGTCACACCGACCGTTCCAGGTCCGTCGTGTTGCTGATAAACGGTGCGGCGCATGGCGAGCCGATTCGCTACCAGGACATTCTCGCGGGGCGAACGTTCGGCGTTCTTCGCGCAGTTCGCCAATTCTGCCGCGCGAACGATCTGTTCGCCTTACGCTTATACCACGAGCAGCTGAACGGTGACAGCGCCGCGCCGCGGGTCGCGTGTCTCAAGTTTGGCGTGGTGAAGACGGAGATTCGCCAGAATTTCCCCTGGTGGATGAAGCTGGCGGTGCCGGTTCTCGATCCGTGGCTGGCGCAGACGCCTGTCGAGGCAGCCGATGCCGCCATGGACGTTCTGCGCCGCGTGTCCGTACAGGCGTCCGCGCCACCTTTGTTCACGAGAATTCGAAGACTGCGCCCATACCAGCCGAAAGCCGATGCGGCCGTTCCCGCGGCGTGGGACGAGCTCTGGCGTTTCTCCGGCCGCCTCTTGGACAAACTGCGCTCGGCACCGTCACGCGAACTTGCAGGATCGTTACCCGTGGGCGCCGATTGATGGCAATACAACAACGAGCAGCGAAATCTTCACGCGCGCTGACGCAGCCATCGATCGATGATCGCAGCTGGCCGTATCAGGCACGCGCGATCGACGTTGATGGCGCACCGGTCGCCTACTACGACGTTGGCAGCGGCCCCACACTGTTGCTGGTGCACACCGGGCTGTGGTCGTTCATCTGGCGCGATGTCATTCAACATCTCTCGAATCATTTCCGGTGCATATCCGTCGATTCGCCGGGCACCGGTCACAGCGGAATCGGAAGCTGGCCGCTCAGCCTCGAGAGTGCAGCGAACGCCGTCGACAGCGTGATCCGTGCCCTCGACCTGAGAGAGCTCACGCTCGTCGTTCACGATCTCGGCGGCCTTAGCGGCGTCGTCGGTGCCGGTCGATCGCGGGCCGCGCTTCATGGCGTGGTAGCAATCAACACGTTTGCCTGGCAGCCGAACGGCCGTTTCCTCCGGCTCATGCTTCGGATCGCGGGCAGCGCGGCGGCGCGGGAGCTCGACGTGCTCACGCACGTGGTGCCGCGAATCACCGCGAGCCGGTTCGGAATTGGCCGGCATCTGAACCCCTCGAGCCGTCGGGCGTTCCGTCAATCGATGCAGGCGCCGCAGATCCGTGCGTTCCATCAGTACCTGGCCGACGCTCTACGCTGCGAGCCGCTCCACCACGAAGCAGAACGAGTCGTGAGCACGATCGTGCAACGCGGCCCGCTACTCACGATTTTCGGAGGCCGAAATGATCCGTTCGGCTTTCAGGCGGAGTGGAAGCGTCGCGTACCACATGCGTCCGAGCTCGTGCTGGCGGGCGGCAATCATTTTCCGATGTGCGACGACCCGAGTCTCGTTGCCGGCGCCATCCGCGAGTGGCATCACGCGAACAACGGCCGGGGCACACCGTAATAATCGGCAAAGTCTGGCGGAGGGGAGGAACGCGACATTAGCATTGTGGCATGAAGCACCGCGTCGATATGCCGATCCCGTTGTTCGCGGATGCGGACGGTGATGACACCATTCCGCTCTATCGGCGCGCCTATGCGCGCCTGCGCGACATGATTGTGCGAGGCGTGCTACGGCCGGGCCAGCGCCTTCCGTCGTCCAGAACGTTCGCGACCGATCTGGGCGTCGCACGCAACACGATCGAAGCGGCGTTCGCGCAGCTCGAAGCCGAGGGTTTCATCACCCGCAAGGTTGGATCGGGCAGTTACGTCAGCGCGCTCACGCATTCGTTGATGGCGCCGCGCTCCACTCCGCGCTCCACTCCGCGCTCCAGTCCGCGCTCCGCGGCGAGAACGCTTCGCGGCACCGCCGAACACCCGGCGTTGTCGAAACGCGGCCAATTGATGGCCATAGCGGGGCCGAGCGCCGCCGCCGACGTCGACGCCACGTTCGGCGTCTGTCGCCCGGGCATCGATGTCTTTCCATATGAGATATGGAACAGGCTCATGGGCCGGCGCTCGCGCCGTCTGGACCGCCGCCTGCTCGATGAGGTGCCGCCGGGCGGGCTCGCGGGCCTGCGCGACGCGATTGCGACGTACGTGACCGCGGCGCGCGGCGTCCAATGCGAATCGTCGCAGGTCATCGTCGTGTCGAGCACCCAGCAGGCATTGGATCTGGTCGCGCGCCTGCTCCTCGATCCGCGAGACGAGGTGTGGCTCGAGGAACCGTGCTACGCCGGTGCGACGGCCGCGTTTCGCAACGCCGGCGCTCGAATCATTCCGACCCGCGTGGACGCACATGGGCTCGATGTCGATGCCGGCATTCGAGCCGCTCCGCACGCACGCATGGCGTACGTGACACCTTCGCATCAATTCCCGCTCGGCGTCACCATGACGGCGGAGAGGCGTCTCGCGTTGCTCGCGTGGGCCGAGAAAGCGTCGGCCTGGATCGTGGAGGACGACTACGACAGCGAGTTCAGATACAGCGGGCGCCCTATCGCCGCGCTGCAGGGACTCGACCGGGCCGGGCGAACGCTCTACGTCGGCACGTTCAACAAAGCCATGTTTCCTTCACTGCGGCTGGCCTATCTCGTGGTGCCCGCGAGCTTGACCGCGGCGGCCGCCAATGCACGTCAGTGGCTGGACGGTCACACGCCGGCCATGACCCAGGCCGTGATGGCAGACTTCATCAATGGCGGACATTTCGGGCAACATCTTCGCACCATGCGCGAGACGTACCGCACACGAAGAGATGCGCTGCGCGAGGCGGTCGACCGATACGCCGCAGGCCGCATCACGCTGGGCGCGAGCGAAGCCGGAATGCACATGGTCGGGTGGCTGCCTCCGGGGACCGACATGTCACGCCTGCGAGAGCGCGCGGCACGGAAGCATCTCTACCTGCGCGACGTTGCCGCGTACTACGCACGGCGCGCGCCGGGCCCGGGGCTGGTCCTCAACTTCGCGAGCTCCCCTCCAAGCAGGATCGCCCAGGGTGTGCGGGCGTTGGCCGACCTTCTCTGAAGACCGGGAGCCGCGAGTCAGCACGATGAAGTGGCTCCATCGCCGCGCCATGAATGGCGCTGTTCGAGGGCCGAGCGAGTCGCGAGTTTGTCGGCATGACTCGGCTTCGTATTTCGGCGCTCGCGGCGCTCGCGGCGCTCGCGCCAGTCCTGGCGTGTGTCGCACCGGGCTCTCTTGCCGCACAAACTCAGAGTGGCGCATCGCGCGCTGAGCCGAGCGAGACGTCGAGCGTTGCGGCAACCATCTCGGCGGTTCGGACCAGTACGCCACCCATTATCGATGGAAGGGACGACGACGCGATCTGGCGTCGGGCGCCGACGATATCCGGCTTCACGCAATGGATGCCGACCGAAGGGCAGCGACCGCGTTTCAGGACGGAGGCCAAGGTCGCGTACGATGCCGCCAACCTGTACGTCTTCGTTCGCGCGTTCGATGCACGACCGGACAGCATCATCAGAATTCTCGAACGACGCGACACGTTCACGCCGTCCGACATGATCTGGCTGTTCGTCGATTCATACCATGACCGGCGGAGCGGTTACGAGTTCGCGGTCAACGCCGCGGGCACGAAGATCGATCAGGCGGTGTACGACGGCGGCGTGGAGGATCCCGCGTGGGACGCGGTGTGGGACGTGGCCACCGCGATCGACTCCCTGGGATGGACCGCGGAGTTTCGCATTCCGTTGTCGCAGCTCCGCTTCGAACACACGGACCAACGCGCGTTCGGCTTCGCCATCGACCGGCAGATCTACCGTTACAATGAGCGCGTGCGCTGGCCGTCGTACAGCCTCTCGCAACCGGACCTCCTGTCGCAGCTCGGCACCCTCGCGGGGATCGATTCGGTCGACGCGCCGGGGATGTTCGAGCTCACGCCGTACGCGGTGTCGAAGCGCGCGTCCTCGATCGCGAACAATCATTTCACAAACCCGTCGACCGCTTCCATCGGCGGAGATCTCAGGTATCATCTCGCGTCGAACGTCATCCTCGACGCCACCGTGCATCCGGACTTCGGCCAGGTCGAGGCCGATCCCGCGGTGCTGAATCTCACGACGAACGAATCCTTCTTCGACGAACGCCGGCCCTTCTTCGTCGCCGGGCGCGGGATCTTTCGGTTCGACGTGAATTGCAGTCACGTCAGCTGCTTCAAGGAAGGCCTGTATTACAGCCGGCGGATTGGCCGCGCGCCACAGCTCGCGGGCGCGTACGGAGACACCGTGCTCACCGCCCCCACCACCATACTCGGCGCCGCGAAGCTGACGGGCCGCACCGCCGGCAATCTGGCAGTCGGCGTGTTCGACGCCGTGACCGACCGAGCGGCGAGCTCGGGGGACACGACCTTCGAACCGCGGACGAACTTCTCGGTGGTGCGACTCACGCAGGATCTCCGCGGCGGCAACACTTCCCTCGGCGGCATCGTCACCGCGGTGAATCGCGCGACCGACCGGTGGTCAGCGCCATTCCTGACGTCGGACGCGTACACCGGCGGTCTCGACTTTCGCCATCGTTTTGCCGCGAACGCGTACGAGGTGAGCGGTTCCCTGGACGCCAGCCGCATTCACGGCAGCCGCGCGGCGATCGTGCGTGTTCAGACCGATCCCGTTCATTACTTCCAGCGCCCTGACGGGGCGCTGGCGGTGGACAGCACTCGTACCATGCTCGATGGCGACGCGGAGGAGCTCCGGTTCGCGAAGGTGGGCGGCCAGCGATTGCAATACGAAACGTTTTACCAGCGGCGATCGCCTGGATTCGAGATCAACGACGTGGGTTTTCTGCGGCGCGCCGACGAGCAGGCGTGGAACAACGTGGTGAGCGTCACCGACCATCACGAGCGCTCGGTCTATCGCGACCTCACGTGGACGACGAGCTGGTGGCAGCACTGGACCGCCGAAGGGCTGCCGACCGAGGCGAGCTTCAGCACCAATGCAACGGCCTTATTCCGAAACAACTGGAACGTTCGTGGCGGGTTTGGCCTTGGCGAGCTGGGTGCAACGTATGATGACCGATCCGCGCGCGGCGGACCCGCGCTGCGGCAGTCGTCGACCATCTGGCCGTTTGCGTCCGTCGCAACGGACGATCGCAGGTCGCTGGTGGCAGCGCTCAGCGCCGGGGCGAACAGCGCGTTCGGCGGCCATGCAGCGGACTGGTATGCCACGCCGGAGTTGGACTACAAGGCAGGCGGCCGGTTCAGTTCCGCTCTCTCGCTGAGCTGGAACCACAACATCAACGACGCGCAATGGTACGGGCTGTTCAACGACGCTGGCGGAGCCCACTACGCGTTCACGCATCTCGACCAAACGACGACGTCAGCAACGCTCCGCGCGAATTACACCATGACGCCCGCGATGTCACTTCAGGCATACCTTCAGCCTTTCATCTCGACGGGCGTCTACTCGAACGTTCGCCAGCTCTCGGCCACGCCGCGCGCGGGCGCGTACGATGACCGCTTCGCACCATTCGACAACGCGGCCGCCGTATCACATCCCGGCGGCTTCGACGTGAAGCAGCTGCAATCGAATCTCGTTTTTCGGTGGGAGTACAAACCGGCATCGACGTTGTTCGTGGTCTGGAACGAAGGACGAAGCGGATCGATCGATTCAAACGGCGGCCTTCGACTGGGCGACGATCTCCGGAATCTGTTCGCGCTTCACCCGGCGAACACGGTGCTGGTGAAAGTGTCGTATTGGCTTACCGATTGAGACGCCACCCGGGCGCAACGAGTGTCGGGCCAACTCATGGACCCGTCGGCGCCGACGACCGCTATCGCGCGCCCGAGGCGCGCAGCACCCGGCTGCAGGCATACATGCCCGCCACCGCGCATACGAGAACGAAGACCTCGAACGCCCCCGGGTTCTGAAGTGGATCGTTCTTGTCTTCTGGTCTGATCCCGTGCCGCGCCAGAACCTTGTCAGCGGAATCGAGCATCTGCCACGGCGTGAGCTTCCCCGGAGTTTCGACCGTGGCCGAGAGTCCGCGCCGCTTGACGACGAACGTGCCGACCGGTATCCAACCGCCGCTCATAGGCGTTACATAGCGGCGATGATCGTGACCGCTCGAATCACGAATGACCAGGTACTGCGTCGTTCTGTGCAAGGTCGGGCTGACGCCCTTGGCGATGACGGTTCCGCTGTACGCGACATAACGGTCGCGAAGTGATATGCCAAGGACAAGAAAGCTGTAGCCGAGCCCAATGGCGATGAGCCACGTCAGCAGTCGCACGAATCCCGGCACTGCCTCGCGCGACGGATTCGCATTTGAGCGGCGGTTGGCGGTGTCTTCGCCCGTGTGTGGCAACATGTCGATCAATTGACGAAGCGACCGGCAATGAGGAAACGATTCCGGTGATCGCCGCCAAGTAAGGCCGCTCGCACGTGGCGCGCGCCGAGGACTGCCCTCGGCGCGCGCCCATTAAAGACTTGTCAACGAGGTATACCTGTGCATCGCGTTCCCGCTCAGTAGGCAGCGAGGCCCTGGAACCCCGCCGCGGCGGCGAGGCCCGGCGTGTCAGCGAGAGTGGTAAGACGGCCGTCCGCCGCGATCGCGAACGAACCGATCGTTCCCGTCCCTGTCTGAAGGGCGTAGAGAAACTTCCCGTCGCGGGTCACGCTCATGTCGAGCGGTGTGGCGTCCGGAGTAGTCGTGATGCCGGTCCGGCCCGAGGGATCGAGCGCCGTGAGCGTTCCGTTCGAGGCGACGGCGTACCCGCTGATGGAGCCACTGCCGGCGTTCGCGACGAACGCAAAGCGATCGTTGTTGCTGAGCACGAGCCAGCATGACGCGGCCTGGTGCGTCGACAACGACGACGTGATGGACGTCAGCGAGCCATCTCGCGCGAGATCATAGGACGAGGCAGCACCGTTGGGCGCATCGCCAGCCGCCTCGGACACGATCACCTGCGCACGTTTCGTCACCGCGAAGCCGAACGGAACTCCGCCGCTCGAGGGACGACGCTCGACGAGAGAGAGGGCGCCACGCGCGTCGGCACGCAGCACATCGATTGCGTTCGCCGAACGCTGGGTCACAAAGAGAAAGTCTCCGTCGCGAGTCGCGGCGATCGTCGAAGGACCGTCGGACGCGTCGCCGAGTGAAACACGGGCCACAGGAGCTCCCACCGGGACGCCGGCGTCATCGAGCGCGAGCGTAGCAACCGAGTTATCCGCGTTGAGCACGAACACGTCGTGATTGCTGACCGCCAACGAAATCGGCCGAACGCCGCCTGACGAGGTCGTGCCGAGCAACTGGAGCGTCGCGTTCGGCGCGATCGAGAACGTCGAAACGGTATTGCTGCCGGCATTCACGACATACAGATGCTGACGGTCGTCGGCGAGCACGACTGAGTTCTGCGACTGAAGTGGGTCGACGTCACCGCCTACGCCGTTCCCGCCAGTCGGGAATTCTCCGGTCTTCGACAGTACGCCATCGCCGCGCCGGGTAAACGCGAACACGACGTTTCCGCCGACGGCGTTGCTGCTGGTGAACACGGCACCGACGCCGTCGGTGGACGCGTCGTCATGCCGATCGAATGACACCGGCGGCTGCGCGCTCCTTGGCTGCGTTGTTCCCTGATCGCTGCACGCCGAGATCGCGAGGGCCGCGATCATGGCCGCGCCTGACATTGTCCATTTCATCATGAGTGGCTCCTGATTCGTTCGAGGTTGCGTGTGTCCGCGGCCGCGGGCGCGGCCGGAACGTCCAGCGGGGTCTCCGCGAAGTGCACGAAGTAGTCGACCACCATGGTGAGCGCGACGCTGGCGAACGTGTCGTTCAGTTCTTCGGCACTCCAGCCGTTCGAGCGCGCTATGCGCCACGCGCCGTCGTCGACATGGCCGATGTTCCTGGCGGCTTGACGCGCGACTTCGAGCAGTGACGCGATCTTCGGATCGTCGTTGAAGGTGCCGGCGGCGATCTCGCTGACCTCTTCGGCCGACCATCCCGCGCGACGACAGAGCATCACATTGATCGCCTGCGCGTACCCCGCCCCGTCAGTTCGGCTCACCGATAGCATGATCGCCGTTCGCACTTTCGCGTCCAGCGTCCCGTACTGCTCGATGGCGCTCCGCATACCCATGTATCCCATGAGCGTCGCGGGTGAGGTCGACATTTGCGCGTGGAGGTTGAGCAGCGTTCCAGGCGAGAGAGAGCGTTCGCGCAAGTCGGCGAGGACGGGGCGCGCGACCGCCGGGGCGGTATCGAAGGTAGGAATTGGAAGGCGTGGCATGTGTCGTTAGAACCCGATGGCCTGTTTGGTGAGGATGATGGTCGTTCGTCCCGGGCGATAATCACGATTGATGATCAGGATTTTCCCGATGAAGCTCGGCACTCCGTAGGCGCGCTTCGTCCGCTCCGTTTCGAGCGGGAGCGCATAGCTCTCGATGCGCCGCATCGCGGCCGCGAGGTCGGCGACCACTTTCTGCGCGCCGATGACGAGAATGAGTCGACCGGCTCCGCCCGCATACGCCGGCAGTTGACTCCCGCTGGCCGAAACCGCGACGAGCGATCCATCGTGGGTCACCGCGCTGACGCTTCCGATGACGACGTCCGGGCTGGCCATGAGGCGGCGAATCGCCTCGCCCTCGGTTTGTCGATTCATCGAGTGCACGCGGGCTCCGATCGATACCGCGGCGTCCGAGTGGTCGATATCGTCGGCAATGCCGGACAGGCGAAGTGTTTCGCTCGCCGCGGTCAGCACGCTGCTGCCGCCCGGAACGAGCGAACGTATCCGCCGCCGGGCGTCCTCCGCGGTATCGACCACCTCGGCGGCAAAGCCGTTCGACTCGAGCGCCAGAGCCACCTGTTGCAACTGCTCCGCTGTGGCCGGAACAGCGAACGAATCCTCGACCGATACAGCACTGGCGTGTGTCTGCGCGGACATCAGGCTCTCGGAAAGTGATGCCTTCATGACCGAGCAGCGTGGCGTGGTGTGACAGGCTGTCGCGCCGACGCACAAGACTTGATTATCGATTGTGCTTTGTCAGCAATATCATAGTGCTAAACATGCATTTGACGCACTACGGTTCTGCACGTACCCATTCGTCCATTGGGAGGTGGCAATCGCCCGTTGCCATCACGCCGGTGCCGCATCGAACGGAGGACGGTATGGACGGTCTCCTGCAGGACGTGCGCTATGCGCTCCGGACGCTGAGGAAGAGCCCCGCGTTCGTGACGATCACCGTGTTGACGCTCGCGCTCGGGATCGGAGCGAATCTCGCGATCTTCACGGTCGTGAACGCCGTGCTGCTCGAGCCGCTGCCCTTCCGCGAGCCCGAACGCCTCGTGCGCGTGTTCGATGACGTAGGCCGTGCGGGAGCGAAGGACATTGGGATGTCGGTCCCCGAGCTCGACGATTTGCGCCGCTCCGGCGTATTCGAGCAGATCAGCGCGATTGTTCCCGTGAGCACGGCGTTGTCGGGCGGCGACCGAGTGGAGCGGATCGAGTTACTCGGGACGAGCCCGAACTACTTCGAGCTCCTCGGAGCGAGGCCGGCCCTCGGACAGACGTACACGCAGGCGGAGTGGGTGCCGGGTTTCCTGGACGGCGTCGTCATCAGCGACGGGCTCTGGAAGCGCCAATTCGGATCGGATCCACACATCATCGGGCGCCGCGTTCGCGTGGATGAAGACCCCTACACGATCATCGGTGTCATGCCTCCCGACTTTCGCCACCCGGGCAACACCGTCGGCGGCGACGTCGACATCTGGACAGGAACCGGCTTCTCGGGCGATCCATTCCCTTCGCCCCCGCAACGCGTCAGGCGCTTTCTACCCGGAACGTTGGGGCGGTTGAGACCGGGAATCACACTTGAGCAGGCGCAACAGCGACTCGATGCGCTGGCGACTTCGTTGCAACAGACCTTCCCCAATGATTATCCCAAGCAGTTGGGTTGGTCGCTTCGGCTCGAGCCTGCCGAAACCAGCCTGACGGGCAACGTGCGGCCGACGCTGGTGATCCTGCTCGCCGCCGTCAGCTTTGTGCTGCTGATCGCCTGCGTCAACGTCGCCAGCTTGCTGATCGCCAGGGGCTCGGCACACATGCGGGAGTTTGCAATTCGCCAGGCGCTGGGCGCCTCTCGCGGGCAGCTTGTTCGACAGGTTCTGACGGAAAGCGTGCTCATATCGCTCACCGGAGGCACCGCTGCCGTTGCCATGCTCCTCTTCGCGCAACGATCGCTTCTTGCGCTGATGCCCGCGGACGTCCCGCGACTCGCCGAGGTACACGCTGATTGGCGAATGGTGTTCCTCGCGCTCGTGCTCTCCCTCGCGACCGGCGTGCTGGTTGGATTGATGCCGGCGCTCCACGCATCGACGCTCGACCCAAATCGCGACTTGCGGGATGGCGGACGGACGGGCGGTGGGCAGAGCGTGCGCCAAAATCGATCGCGCGCCGCGTTGGTCGTGCTGGAAGTTGCTCTATCGGCGGTACTGCTGGTTGGCGCCGGATTGCTCGTCCGCAGCTTCTCCGCCGCGCTGAGCCAGGATCCTGGCCTCGATCCGGAGAGGCTCGTCACCGGTCAAATCTGGGTTCCCTTTCCGAACAATCCCAAGGCGAATCAATACTTCACGCAGGTGCAGCGCGCCGGGCTTGTCAGGGAACTAACGAACCGGATCGCCCTGCTCCCCGGCCTGGAGCAATCCGCGGTGGGCACGTCGAGCGATATCCCGCTCTTGAGCAATGTGAACAGTCCCCTCCCGTTTTCATTGCCCGACGAGATGTCGACGCAGGAAAATGATCACGCGGCGGAGTTTGGAGCGGTGAGCGCAGCGTATTTCGACGTGCTCGGGACGCCGCTCAAGAGAGGACGCGGCTTCACCGAGCACGACGCCGAATCCACCGCGAGGGTCGTGGTAGTCAGCGAAGCGTTCGTCCGAAGATTTTCACCACAACGAGAGGCGGTTGGTCAACGGCTGCGGTTCATCGCGAGGGGTCAAGCACAAGAAGCCCAAATCATCGGCGTGGTTGGGGATGTGCGAAACGACGGGCTGGATATCGCGCCGCCACCGCGCGTGTACCAGTCCATTCTTCAATATCCCAGCCAGGAGCTGGCCGTGTTTCTGCGCACGCGTTCTGATGTGGATGTGAAGGCGACGAAGGAAGCACTCACAGCGGCGGTACGCAGCATCGATCCGGAGCTTCCGGTGTTCGGCGTCATGAGCATGGCTGACCTGAAGTCGGCTTCGATGGCGCGGCGCCGGTTCTCACTCTTCCTGATGTCGGTCTTCGCCGTGTCGGCGCTCCTGCTCGCCGCGCTGGGAATTTATGGGGTGATGGCCTTCGTCGTCGGCCAGCGCGCGCAGGAGTTCGGCATTCGGATGGCCCTGGGTGCGATGCCTCGAAATATTCTCGGGCTCGCGTTCCGTCCCGGCCTCATTCTCACCGCCGCCGGTACCATTGTCGGTTTGGCCGCGTCGATCGGCGTGACGCGGCTGATGTCGAGCGTCTTGTTCGGCGTGTCGTCGAACGACCCAACGACGTTTGCCGTCGTGCCGGCCGTGCTCGGGATCGTGGCGCTGGCCGCGTGTTTCATTCCCGCGAGACGCGCCACGCGCGTTTCTCCGATACAGGCGCTCAAGTAGTCACACCCCTTCCCCAACACCCTGGATATGCCGCTACAACCCATTACGTCTGACCGTCTCGCGAAACCCGTCGGTCCATTTTCACCCGCCGTCCGCGACGGCGATCGCGTGTATACGAGCGGGCAAGTCGCACAAGATCCTGCCACGGGCAAGCTGATCGAGGGCGGCGTTGTCGCTCAAACAGAGCAGATCTTTCGCAACCTCGAAGCGATCATGAGCGCCGCGAACAAGTCGTTCGTCGATGTCGTGAAAGTGAACGTGTATCTCACCGACATACGGCACTTCGCCGAGATGAACGAGGTGTACGCCAAGCATTTTGTGGCTCCGTATCCGGCTCGCACGACAGTAGCGGTCGCGGCGCTGCCACTCGGCGCGATCGTCGAGATGGAAATGATCGCCGGCTAACGATCCAGGCTCATAGCAGCGAGGCTATTCTTGCAAACGGAAAAGTGGTTGCAGCACTCGTTTGAATTCACATTGCCGGCAAGCCGGTTTCCGAGCCTGCTCGAGCGGCTCCGCGGAACTCCCGCGCGCCTCGATGAGCGTACGCGCGGCGTGCCACGAGAGCGCCTGACGCGAGCGCATCCGGGTCGGTGGTCAGCGCAGGAGAACGTCGGGCATCTGTTCGATCTCGAAGCACTGTGGTTACGCCGGGCCGAGCAATACTTGGCTGGTGAGAGCGAGCTTGCGCCGGCCGATCTTACGAATCGGACCACGACCAATGCCAATCACAACGCGCGCAGCATCGAATATCTGCTGTCCGGCTTTCGTGCGGCGCGACTCCGGCTGGTGCGACTGCTAATGGATGCTGACGAGACGATCGTCACGCGTACCGCGCTGCATCCGCGCCTCAAGCGGGAGCTGCGGCTGATCGACCACGCGGAGTTTGTCGCGGAGCACGATGATCATCATCTCGCGGTCATCGGCGCGTTGATTCGATAAGTGATGAAGTCAGATGTAGCCGATCGCGCGAAAGGGCCGCGCGATCATGCCTCGCGCAAGGCAATCAACGGGTCCACTTTCGTCGCGCGCCGCGCCGGGAGGTAGCTGGCGAGAACGGCAACGGCAAACAAGAGGAGAGGCACGATCAGAAACACCGCCGGATCGTGGGGGCGGACCCCATAGAGCAAGCTGGCCAGCAGCGACGCAGACGATGCGGCAACGATCAATCCGATAACGACGCCCACGCCGGCGAGCACGATCCCTCGCTGTAAGAACATTCTCATCACGTGTTCCCGCCGGGCGCCCAGCGCCATGCGGATACCGATCTCGCGCGCCCGTTGCCCGACCATATACGACAACAAGCCGTAAATTCCGATCGAGGCCAGGAGCATCGCCAGTCCGGCAAATCCGCCCACCAGGTCGGCAGAAAAACGGTGTGACGCCAGTGACCGATCGAGGACGTCGTTCATGGAAGCGACACCAAAGACCGGCAAGGTCGCATCGATGCTCTGGATTTCGTGCCGAATCCGCGGTTCCAGAGCAGCCGCGGGGAGAGGCGTCCGCAATACCACGCTCAGTCGCTTGTTGGAGTCTTGATAGCTCGACACGTAGATGTGGGGAACGCCGTCGATGTCGAGGCCGTCACTCTTGATGTCCTTGACGATCCCCACGATGGTCGTCCATGGCTTCGTCGCGTCTCGCGTGAACCGCACTCGGCGGCCCAGGGGATCGGTGGTTGGCCAATACTTTCGCGCGGTGCTTTCGTCGATGATGGCCACCAGCGGCTTGCCGTCTTCATCGTCCTCGGTGAATACGCGGCCGCGCACGAGTGAGGCTTGTAACACCTTGAAATAATCGGGGCTTATTTGGAATCTCTCGGCGCGCACGTCCTGAAGGGACGCGTCCGGTCTATCTTCGATCGCAAAGCCTTCATTCGGCACACCACCGACCGCATTGGGGTTGGTATTGGTGCTCGGGAGAACGGAAGTGATCGCGGCGCGTTCCACTCCCGGAATTGCGTTCATGCGGCGCTGCAACTCACGCTCGAAGGTGGCTCGGCGAGGTACATCGCGATACGGGTCCGTTGCGCGGTCGTTCGGGTTTGGAAGCTCGAGGTTTGCCGTCACGAGGTGAGTCGGATTAAACCCCGGATTTTCTTGCAACAGGTCGCGCATCGTACGCAGCAGCAAGCCGGCTCCGACCATGAGTATGACGGCAAATGCCAACTCGGAGACGATGAGCACATCCCGCAATCGGCCGGTCTTCACGCTGTAGCCGGATCCTCGACCGCCTTCGCGAATGGCCGAGGCGAGCGCCCCTTTTGCCGAATGAAACGCGGGGGCAAGTCCAAACACCAAACCGGTGAGCACGGAAAGCAGGAGCGCGAACGCCAGCACTACCCAGTCGATTCGTACTTCGTTGAGGCGGGGAACGTTCGACGGCACGAAGCGCACGATGAAGCGCAACGTACCCGCCGCGGTTGCGATTCCCGCGACACCGCCGACGAGCGACAGCAGCATGGATTCGGTCACCATCTGTCGCACCAAACGGCCGCGACTCGCGCCCAACGATTGCCGCACCGCCATCTCTTGTTGTCGTCCCGAAGCGCGGGCCAACAGGAGATTCGCAATGTTCAACGAGACGATGAAAACGATCAGGATGACCGCCCCCAGCAACACCAATAGCATCGGCCGAACATTTCCCACCAACATTTCTTGCAATGACTGAATCTCGATTGTCCATTGCGTCGTCGGCAGGTAATCGCCGGGATAGGCCTGGCGCAATTCGGCGGCCATCGTCGTGAGCCGGGTCTGCGCTTGCGCCAGTGTCAGGCCAGGCTTCAGTCGTCCGATCGCATTGACAAAACGGCGGGCACTGCGCGCTGGCTTCGGAAAAGGCGGCCCGGTGAAGCCGCCGGCGGCAAACACCTCCGGTTCGCCGGAGATGGTCGGTCCAGGATGGCGAAATCCGCGCGGCAGAACTCCAATAATGATCTGGGGATCGTTGTCGACCCGGAGGATACGCCCGACGATGTTCGGATCGGCGCCGTAGGCGCGGCGCCAGAAGCCGTCGCTGATCACGACGTTATCAGACCAACCCGGCACAAAATCCTGCGGACGAAACAACCGTCCGACTTGCGGCGTCACACCGAGCAGGGAAAAGTAGCTGAAGCTCCCGTTGACGGCCTCGACACGTTCGGGGGGTCCGTCGCCGATCACATCCTCATTGCCCTCGAAGATCGGCGTGACATCGTCGAAGACGCCCGATCGCTTTTGCAGGTCCTCGAGCTCGGGCTCGGAAAACCTGACGTCGCGCAATCCGGCGCCGGGCTCATTAAAGAATACTCGTACCAAACGATCCGGATTGCGGTATGGCAGAGGACGCAGCAACACGGCATCCACGATGCTGAAAATGGCCGTGTTGGCTCCCACGCCCAGCGCCAGCGTCAGGACGGCCACGATGGTGAGTGTGGGCTTCTTGACCAGCATGCGCGCACCATAGCGAACATCTTGGCCGAGCTCCGAGACGAACCGTGTCATCCGCATCTCCCGCATGGCCGGCTACTTGGACCAGGGTGGAACCACGCCGTTGGTGCGCGCATACGCGATCGACTGTCCCAAATGCTCGTGTTGATCCAGGAGGACGTGCATCAGGGCGTCCCGCTTCGGCCATTCTTTTCCGAACAGTTTCACGTTCGTCCGCAGATCGGCGTCGGACAGTCCTGCAATCACTTTTTGCAGCTGCGCGTAAGACGTCTTGAGAGCGTCCTGCATCTTCTCTGGATCGGTGATGGGTGCCGGCCTGGCGGGGGCCGGGGAGCCTGAAAGCACGTTGGCGGTCAGGCCGTTTTCGGCCACGATCAGGTTGAAGACGTCGCTGACGGAGCGAATGCCCTCCCCGGGCTTCCAGTCGTACTTGCCCGACATGACACGCGCGAGGCCAGTGAATTTGTCGGACAGCGTTCCGGCATCTTCCGCGAGGGCGGCCTGTAATCCCCCCGCCTGCCGCTGCGCCTGCGCCGACGGCGCCATTGGAAGGACCGCAAGCGCGCACAAGCCGAACTGAATCAGAATTTTCTTCATATGGAGCAGCCTCATTTGGTGATGGGGGTTTCCCGAACGAACGGTTAAGGCTGATTCACGTTTGCGTCAAATGCACTTTTGGCAATATCATATTGCTCGACCAGCAACTGGGAGTTTGTCGTGCTCGATGAGATGCGGACGTTCGTCGTCCTGGCCGAATCAGGCTCGTTGCAGCGGGCGGCGGAACGGCTCTTCCTGACGCCGTCGGCGGTCACCCGGCAGATCCAGCGCCTCGAAGCGGCATTGAAGACGCCACTGCTCGATCGTCGTGTGAAGCCGGGACGGATCACTCGCGAAGGCCGCGAGGTGCTCGATCGCGGCCGACAGATGCTGCGCATCATGGACGATCTCAAGGCGAACAGTGCGGCGGACGCCGAGCCAAGCGGAGCTTTCCGCGTCGGATTGTCGTTTATGCTCGCACAGCCGAGCCTCGTCGCGTCGATCGAGCGCTTGACGAGTCGCTTCCCCCGGCTTCAACCGGTGCTGAGCACCCACCTCAAGCAACAGCTCATCGAGCAGCTCCGCACCGGCGAGCTCGACGTCGCCCTGGCGTTCCTCTCGGCGAACGACACCATACCCGGCGATTTGGCCAGCAGCCGTTTGGCGTCAGAACGTCTGGTCTTGGTCAAGGCCAAAGGACCGCAACCTCGTCCGCGGCGCTCGAGCAAGTCGAAGGATCACGCGCTCGACGGCCGCTGGGTGCTCAACCCGTCCGGTTGCTTTATTCGAGCCGCGATCGAGGCGAGGTTGCGCGAGCTCGGCACTCCGTTCGAACTCGCCGCCGCGATCAACAATATCGACATGCAATTGTCTCTCGTGGCGAGCGGGATCGGCTTCGGGGCTATCCCCTCGCGATTTCTTGCCTCGCATTCGAAACGCCGGCGGCTGGAGCGAATCACGCGGTCCGGCATCAGCATCGAGGCGTCGATCGTGTTCGTGCAAGCCGCCCATCTCGGCCGGCTCGAACCCGCGGCGTCATTTCTCGAGCAGGAGTTTCGAAGCCACTTCACGGATCGTGAATAGGACTTGCGCCCCGTCATCGGCCCGGACAGATATCTGACCGAGGTCAGACATCATGGCAAACCCCGCCATCGAGCAAGTCCGGCGCTTCAACCGTCTCGTCGCCGAGCGCATTGGCGCACTCGAGGATCATTTTCTCGGACGATCCCGTCCGCTCGGTGAGGCGCGGCTTCTCTGGGAAATCGGCACCGACGGCGCCGACGTCCGCGACCTGCGGGGCCGGCTCGGTCTCGATTCAGGATACGTCAGCAGGCTTCTACGATTGCTCGAGCGGCAGCGGCTGGTGACCGTCCGCGTCAACGCCGGCGATGCGCGCCTGCGGCGCGCGACGCTTACGAAGCGAGGATTGGCTGAACGCCGGGAGCTCGACAAGAGGTCCAACGCTGTCGCCCAGCGAATGCTCGAGCCGCTCAGCGCGACGCAACGAGAGACGTTCTTGTCATCGCTGGCCGAGATCGAACGTCTCCTCCAGGCGTCCATGGTCCGGTTCGACGTCGAGGATCCGCGGACCGCGACATCGCGATGGTGTCTCTCCCAGTACTTCGCCGAGTTGAATGAGCGCTTCGACCTTGGCTTCGATCCGGCGCGAAGTCTGTACGCCGACACTCGCGTGTTCGCTCGCCCCAGCGGAGCATTCGTGATCGCGCGAGTGCGCGGCCGTCCGATCGGGTGTGGCGCCGTGAAGTTCAACGGCAAACAGCCGGCCGAGTTCAAGCGCATGTGGATCGCCAAGGAGTCGCGCGGGCTCGGACTCGGCAAACGTCTTCTCGACGTGCTCGAGAATGAAGCGCGAATGGCCGGCGCGACGGCGGTGCGCCTCGAGACGAACCGTACGCTCACGGAAGCCATTTCGATGTACCGGCGATCAGGATACGTCGAGATCGAACCGTTCAATGACGAGCCCTACGCGCACCACTGGTTCGAAAAGAAGCTTCGTCGCAGGCGATGACCGCCGCGTCAAGTTGGCCCGAAAACCACGGACGTGATGGACAAGTGTTCGCGTCTCGCGCACGAATGCGCCGCGGTGCCGGCCGGTTCCGCATTGCGCGGCTTCTTTGTGCGCGTCTGATCGACTCGGTGCACCATGCAGCAAAACGAGACGACGATCGCGAACGCTTCCACTCCTCTATCGGCCCACGATGGCCAACTACGCACACCACGGCCCGATTGCGTCCCGGTACTGTTTCGCCATCACGCGAGAGGAGGGACAGCGATTTGCTTTCACTGTCGCTGACGTGCGCGAACCGATCGTACGACGGAAGGCGGCGGCTCGTACTTTGAGACAGGATGAACCGGGCGTGCGGGATCCAGTTCGCGCGCTCGCCGCGGACGAGATGTGCGAGGATGGCGTAAGCGCCTCAGGTATCGGGCCCTCCCGTGGCGTCAATCCACGCCGTGCCGACATCGTGCAACATCGCATGCAGCGTCTCGGGCGTGCGTTCGAGGGGAATGCTGCGCTACTCCGCGCGCAACGACGCCATCGGATCAGCCGCCGCGCCACGACGCGCCGGCACGACGCACGCCCCGACGGCAACCAAACCCAGAAGAAGTGGAACGGCCACGAGCGTTGCCGGATCGACTGCGCCGATGCCGTAGAGGAATCTGGAAACCACGCGACCCGCGCCGATCGCGCCCGCGAGCCCGATCACGAGACCGACGGCCATGAGCGCAAACCCATGCCGCACGACCAACCACGTGATATCCGCTCCGCGCGCACCAAGCGCGAGACGCACCCCGAACTCACGCATGCGCTGTGCGACGCCAAACGCCAGGACCGCGTAGAGACCCGTCATGGCGAGCACGACACCGACGAGGCCAAACGCCGCGATCAGCCGCGCGCCAAGCTTTTGCTGCAGGAGAAACTTGTCGACGTCCTGCGCGAGTAACCTCGGGCGCTCGAGTGCGACGTTTGGATCGAGCTTTGCCAACTCCTCTGTCGCGGCCCGCAGCGCGGAGGTGGTCGTGGTTCTGGCACGGATGTATAGAAGGCGTGACGTGCCGAACTGCTCGGCAGACGGCAAATATCCGAACGCCTTGGGCGCCTCTTGCAGGCTCGCGTATTTGCCGTCGCCGATGATGCCGACGATCTCCATCTCGCGTCCAAACGTGACGATGCGGCGACCGACAATGCTCGGCGGCGGATCGTTCGGCCACAGCTTGTGCGCGAGCGTCAGGTTGATGATCGCCACGGGCGCCGGCTCGCGCCGATCGTGGCTCGTAAAGAGTCGGCCGGATACTAATGGTGTCTCGAGAAGCTCGATGAACCCGGAGTCGGCCACCGCCCATTGCGCAACGACATCGTCGTCGGAATGACTGACGCGTTTCGTCTCCTCGTTCATCACCGCCCCACTCAGCGGAGCGGCGTTCGCGGTCGCGGCGGCAGCGATCTCGGGACGCGCGCGCAGCCTCGCCAGCAAACGCTGATAGAATTGTTCGGCCGCGTTTCGGTCGTAGCCGTGAACTCCGACACTCAAATCGCCGGCGATCACACCCTCGGCCCGGAAGCCTGGATCGATGTTGAGAGAACGTTGAAGCGAGCGGATGAAGAGTCCCGCGATCGCAAGCAGCACGACGGACGACGCAATCTGGGCGACGACGAACGTGCTGCGCAGCCTCGATCGTCTCTCGCTGGTCTGCACACCGCTCGCCTTGAGCGCGCTCGCGAGATCGACCGCCGTGGCGTGAAGGGCGGGAACGATGCCCGCGACGAGCGCGGTCCCCAGCACAATGACGCCGACGATCGCGAGGACCGTAGCATTCACGCCGAATGCGACGGACATCGGAATTCCCGACGGCCGATACGCATTGAGAAATCGCGAAAGCCACAGCGCGATGAGTGTTCCGAGAATTCCGCCGGCCGCACACAAGATCACGCTCTCGACGATCAGCTGCCGAATGAGACGCGCGCGACCCGCGCCCACGGCCATCCGCGTCGCCATCTCTCGCGTGCGGGCGGTTGCGCGCGCGAGCAGCAGCCCGGCGGCATTCGCCGCGGCAACCACGAGCACCAGCAGCGCGACGCCAAAAAGCATCGTGATGAATTGCTCCATGGACTTTTGCATCATGGTTGGGAGCGTCCGCACGGGCTCGGCCCACGCATTCAGAATCCGCGTTCTCGGATCCTCGGTCGGGACACGGGGCGCGATGACTCTGAGCGCTTCACTCGCGCCGCGCACGGCGACTCCGGGGCGCAGCCTTCCAAAGATGTTCATCCAGAAGCCGGGCAGAACAGCGGCGGTTTTGTCGTCGCTATGGCCTCCGCCGCGAACAGTCAGCCTTGCATACGCTGGAGCTGGGACCCACACGTCGATCGAAAACACGGCGCCAATCGCGCCCCGGAAGCCTTGCGGTGCCACCGCGACGATCGTCATCGGGCGGCTGTCGAGATGAATCGTTCTACCAATGATGTTCGGATCTGCGTTGAGCGCGCTTCGCCAAAAGTCGTAGCCGAGCACCGCGACCGACTGCGCACCGCCCGGCTTGTCGATTTGTGAATCGTAAAATCGCCCGAGCGCGGGACGGATTCCGAGAACGTCGAAGTAGCTGCCCGATGTGAGCAGGCCGCTCACCGCGCGCGCCGCGTTCCCAACTCGCATCGAGAAGGACGCATGACTCTGTGCGGCAATGTTGGTGAACACTCCGGCCGTGGCGTCGCGGTACGCGAGATAGCGGTCGTACCGAAACCCGCTCGCACCGAAGTTATTCACGTTGTTCGGACCCTTCCGTTGCTCTTGAATCACAACGAGCGCTTTCGGATCCGCCACCGGCGGCGGGCGCAGGACGAGCGCTTCGATGGCACTCAGTACGACGGTCGTCGCGCCGAGCCCGATCGCGAGAATTCCGATGATGGCGGCCGAGAATGCCGGTGCCCGTTTGATCGCGCGTGCGGCGAAGCGCGCGTCGGCATCGAGCCCGGAGAACGCGCCGGCGATTCGCTTGACCAGCGGACGCCGCGGACGCCGCGGCTGTTCACGTTTGCGACGTCTGGCCGCGTATCGCTCGAGCGCGGCTGGATTCGGACGCAAACGTTGGCGCACGAGTGCCAGCGGCGTGAACGAATTGTTCCCGACGCTTGTGCCGGCGATCAGCGTATCGCGACAATCGCGGACACGGCGCCAACGCTGATCGGGGTCGTAGGCGAGGCACCGTTCGATCGCGCGCACGAGATCCATCGGCGCATCGGGCGCACACACGCCGAGCGGAACAACGGGTCCGTTGCGCTGCTGCCTGAGTCGCTCGGCCGGCGACGTGGCATCGAACGGCAGACGTCCTCCAAGGAGAAGAAATCCCAGCACGCCGAACGAGTAGATCTCGCTGCGGGGATCGAGTTCCGGCTCGCCGAGCATCTGCTCGGGCGCCATGAAGTGCGGCGTGCCCCACGTCTCACGCGTCGCGTTCACGCCGGCGTCGCGCATCGGAAACGCGGCGACGCCGAAGTCGATGAGTCGCACGCGCGGCGGGATGTGGTCATCGATCGCGCCGGCACGCTCGAGCAGCACGTTCTCGGGCTTGAGGTCCCGATGCAGCACCCCTTCTCCGTGCACATACGCGAGGGCGTCGGCGATCTCGATGAGGATTCGTCGAACTTCGTCGGCGTCGAACGGCTCGTCGCGCGCAATGCGATCGGCGAGCGTCTCTCCGCTTACGTAGGGCATGACCATGTAGACCGCGCCGTTCGACTCGCCGGCGGCGAGTAGCGGCACCACCGCCGGGTGGCTCAGATTTGCCATGGTGCGCGCTTCGCGGAGCAGGCGCTCGCGTTCGTCGTCGCTCCATGCGCGGTCGCCGCGCAGCACCTTGATTGCCACGAGCCGGTGGAGATCGCGCTCGCGCGCGAGGTAGACGGCGCCGAACGCGCCGGCGCCAAGCGCGCGAACGATCTGATAGCGGTTGCCAAGTTGCCGCTCGACGGCGGCGCAAGCGTCTTCCGGCATTCCGATAAATGCGCGGCAAGGCGCCGGATGTCCAGGCGATTCCCGAAACCGCGCGCGGATCGCCCGGTCGCGCGTCTGTCGCGCGACGGATTTGTTTCACCGAGACAGGCGCAGCGTGAACCCTATGACACGCAGGAGAGCGGACCCATTGGTCCTTGGTCGGATTTAGGAGGCCGATCAATGGTGTACTGCCGCGGGATCGCGCACACGCGCTTCATTCGTGGCGGATCGCGTCGATCGGCGACAGTCGCGCCGCGCGAAGTGCCGGCAACATTCCGAACACGATACCGACGGCGACCGCCGAGACCACCGACGTCACGATGGTTGGCCAGGTCACGGCGGCCCAGAGTTGCGCTCCCGGCACACGCCAGCGAACCAGCGCCGCAAGTGCAAACGCACCGCCTAGCCCCAAGCAGGTCCCCAATCCACTTCCAAGGGTCGCAATGGCAATAGACTCGGTGAGGAATTGCCACATGATGTCGCGACGACGCGCGCCGAGCGCCTTTCTGACGCCGATCTCACGGGTCCGCTCGGCGACCCCGGCAAGCAACACGTTCATGATTCCCACACCGCCAACGACGAGCGCGATTCCGGCGAACGCGCCCAGGACGAATTTCAAAACGCTCATTGCCCCGCGCACTTGCGCGAGCTGCGCGAGCGAGGTCGTGACGGACACCTGACGGTCCCAATCGCGATAGCGTGTCGCCAGCCAATCAATGATTCGCTCCCTGGTGGGATCAACGAGCTCGATACTCGGCGCGAGGACGGCGAGCGATGGCACTTTCCCGTCGTGCGCACCCAGCGCGGCGGCGGCCTGGCGGAGCGGAACGAAGATTTCGAACGTCGTCTCACCGACGTAGGGCGGCATCACGCCGACGGTCGTGGCCATGTGGCCTCGTACCCTCACTTCGCGACCGATCATCTCCGCCGGATCTCCAGTGGGTGAGAGTTCCGTTGCAAGCTTGTACGACAGCACGGCAACCGGCGTGTTGTGTGCGACCTCGGCCTCGGTGAGGTACCGGCCCGCGAACACATCGCGGGCGCCAAAGCGGAGATAGTTCGCAAGCGTCGCAGTCACCGCCGCGGCGTGGGCCGGTTTGCGTGGCGCCTCCACGATTGTGGTGCCCGTGACGCTCATCGTCACGTCGATACGACCCCCAAGGAATGCGTGCAGCTCGGCGGCGTCGTGTCGGTCGAAGACCGGGTAAACCGCGTTCGGGAAGGCAAAGCCGTCACGAATGATTTGCGTTCTCGGACTGACGGCAATGGACAGGATGCCCGTCTGGGCGGCAATGCGGTCGCGAAGGAATCCCTCAAATCCGTCCGCGAGCGTGAGCGTCGCGATCACGGATGCAATGCCCATCACCACGCCGAGTGTCGAGAGCGCGGTCCGCAATGGATTGGCTGTCATGGCGGAGACGCCTTCGGCCAGGGACGCGCGAGACACCGCGATCATGTTGAGTATCTAATCATGAGTGTACGCTCATTAGTGTACGCTTATGAGCGATCATGGCGGCGGCACTCGCTTCGGTGCGTCCAGCGATCGATGCGCGGAAAGGGCAACGGCATCGATGTCAAACGCGGAAACACGCCGCAACGGCACCTGCCCATTTGCGCCGGCGATCGAATCGACGCTCCCACGGGCGTCGGTATACAGCGTGGGCCCGCCACGAGGACCTAGCCGCGTCGCATTCACCGTGAGCAGCGCAATCGGCAGCGACTGCGCCGTGAACGGCCCGGTGATCGGCACGGTGACGATGACGGTCGAATCAGGCGCGGATCGGCCTGTTCTCGCCCCGGCAATCATCGCCTCGAACATCCCGATCGACCCGCCAAGTATGGGATAGGCGCCGTGGGCAGCAATCGCTCGGCGCACCGCGGAGTCAGAGACGATTGCAACGAACACCGTATCGTCGGTAAACTGCGCGTCGTAGGTGTATTCAACCTTCCCGCCCGGATGCCGCAGCAAGAGGTGTGCAGACTTGGGGTGTCCCTCGGAGGTCAATGCCATGGTGTACTCATGCCGCATGATCTCCCGATGTCGATCCGCGCCATTGTGGTAGGTAACCCAGAGGCCTGAGATCCTGCTCCCCGCCCGCTCCACGCGCTCGAGTGTCAGTGTGTCCGCGCCGATCGTGGAGACATACCACCGCGCCTGGGCCTGGAGAGCGGAGGGCGCCGAACCAACGACGCACATGGCGACGGTGCACAGCGTTCGCAGCAAGCGACTGTCAAGACGGAACATGAGCACTCCAGTGTGGGCCGGAAGCCGGAGCGCTGACGCTACGTCTCCAGCGCAAATGCCGGTATCGTCCAGAGGTCGCGGGGGACATACAACTTTTGACGGATGCGCGGCGTACGTTGGTGAAGCATCCTTCGTCTACGCGTCATGACCGTCGCCTCTGATCAATCGCCAGTCGAACCGCTGTTTGCGTCCAACGGGCGCCTCTGGCTCCGCGTGTGGGCAGGGACGCAAGCGGCGGCTCTCCTCGTCGTCTGCTACATCGTCCTCGACGCCTCCGGCGGAATCGAGCGCTTCCTCCTGTCTCGGGGCTCGGCACGAACCATCGGCGCAGTCGTGTTGATCGCCGCGTACCACGCCGTCGGCGTTTCATCGTATGCCTGGATACTCCGGCGGCGCTGGGCAATCTCCCTCTTCGTCACGCTCGGCTGGGCGATCATCGTCGCCGCGGTTGCAACGAATACCGCATTCAGCCTGTTGATCCTCGGCGCGATTCTTCAAGGATTCATCTTTCTCCCCTTTGGATGGGGCATCGCAACGCTCACGCTGATCGTTCTGCTTTCCCTCGGCGATCTGCTCGTCCAGAGCGGGCGCCACGGATGGGATGCGAAGCTGACGCTTGCCCGGATCGTAGGCCTCTTGGCCACCGGGCTCACCGTGGGAACGGTCATGCTCTACATCCATCGCTCCAACCGTGACGCGTCAGTTCGGTCGCAACTGCTGCGTCAGCTCGACGATGCGCAGCGTGATCTTGCCGAGCGGTCGCGGGAGTCGGGCGTGCAGGAAGAGCGGCAACGCCTGGCACGTGACATTCACGACACGCTCGCCCAGGGATTTACGAGCGTGATCAAGCATCTCGAGGCGGTCGAGCTGGTCGTGGGCCGATCGAGCACTGAAGCCGGCGCTTCTCTCGACGACATCATGGCGAGCGCGCGTCCGCATCTCGCGAGCGCGCAGGCAGTATCGAGAGAAAGCCTGGCGGAGATTCGCCGGCTCGTTTGGGCACTCCGACCGCCACAGTTGGTCGAAGCAACGCTGCCTGCGGCGCTCGAGCGCATCGTCGCGCAATGGAGCGAAGCGAACGATGTCGCCGCCACCTGTACGATCGGCGTGCTGCCACCCCTCCAGCCCGACGCCGATGTCATCTTTCTGCGCGCGACGCAGGAGTCGCTGAGCAACGTCGCCCGTCACGCGCACGCGACACGCGTGGGCGTCTCGATGCAATGCGTCGACGAGCTCGTGCTGCTCTGCGTCGAAGACGACGGTTGTGGGTTCACCAATTCGGATGATTCGCGCGTGGAGCACATGGGCCTCACCGGAATGCGCGAGCGTGTGCGTCCGTTCGGCGGGCACGTTCTCATCGAGAGCGATCGTGGAACCGGCACGAGTATCACGGTCGCGCTGCCGTTGGCAGCGATCTCTCTGCCGCGAGCATGACGCGCGCATGACGCGCGCATGACGCGAATTCGTATTCTCGTCGTCGACGATCATCCGATTGTCCGCAGTGGCATTACGAGCGTGCTCGCGACGCAGGCGGATTTCGACGTCGTGGGCGAGGCTGCAACGGGAGATGAGGCGATTGCCGGCGCCGCACGGTTGGAGCCGGATCTGGTGCTGATGGACCTCCGAATGCCGGGCCGCGACGGCGTCGCGGCGGCGGCGGCGATTCTTCGCGCTCGTCCGTCGACGCGCATCGTCGTTTTGACAACGTATGCGTCCGACGGCGAAGTACTGCGGGCGATCGAAGCGGGAGCGGTCGGTTACCTACTGAAGGATGTCCCGCACGATGAGTTGTTCCGCGCATTGCGCGCGGTCGCGCGTGACGAGCGATATCTCGCACCGCTCGTTACCGAACGATTGATGGCGCGTTGGCAGCAACCGGCCCGCGTGACATTGACCGATCGGGAGCTCGAGGTCCTCCACCGTGTCGCACGCGGCGATGGCAACAAGAGTATTGCGGCCGGACTGGGGATCGCCGAGCCGACGGTCAAAGCGCACCTCGTGCACATATTCGAAAAGCTGGGCGTGGACAACCGCACGGCGGCCGTGCGCGTGGCACGCGAGCAGGGGCTCATTCGAGAAGAATAATGCCAACCCAACGGCCCATATGATGACCATTCGACCGCACCAATTCATCCGCGCGCTCACGGCTGCGTCCATCGGGCGCACCCGAAGCGCTTCGGGCCGCCGCGCAGGAGAATCTCGACGCTGTTGAACGCGCGGCGCGACCATGAGATCATTTCGGCCTACACGGTGGCGTTCTTCGATCGCTATCTCCGTGGACGAGCGAGCCCGTTGCTCGACGGAACCGCGTCCTCATGCGCCGAGGCAACGTTCCGGTCGTCGAAGCGGGACTAGATCCGTTTCCAAGGGTCGCTGACGAGCCGCGCGCAGCGGCCACAATACTGCAGCAGCTTATCCAGCGCGAAATGCAAACCGATGAGCGCGGTCAGCGCGACTGCGAGGCCGGCCCAGAAGGTAAACGAGACCGCTTGGTTGATGAACACGTCGCTCGCGCGCTGATGTCGCAGCTCGATTGCCGAAGCCACGACGAGCGTCGTCAATGACACCTTTGCGAAACCCGCCAGGACTCGTGCGCGTCGTACGCTGGCGTAGTGAACCAGGCTACGCAGCCGACGCACCCCGTACGATACGCAAATCAATCGTGAGACGGCCCAGCTCACAGCCGCCGCCACCGCTGAGACGCAGAAGCTGAGCGCGACGGCGCGCGTATGCGTGCCGTCATCGGTCGCAAAGCGCGACCACGCCCATACCGAAACGATGATCAACGTCCCGAACGCCGCCATGAATCCGGAGCTTTCGTGAATCAATCGCGCGGCGTAGGCCAAACGCCGCCGCGTAGCCCAGAGATGAGCCAGTCCGACGCTCGCGACAAGATCAACGAGCATGAACGCCCAGAACGCGGCCAACGCGCGCCGGGACCGCGAGCCCTGAACGCGCTCCAGTTCGAGAGCAAACGCCGCGACGACCGCCTCCTCGTATCGCGACCGAAAACGCCACGGGTACGCGCCCACGAGTCGCCGATACACGGCAACGGAGCGGCTCTCTGACGGACGCGACACGTGACGGCGCTCGCCCTAGCCGCGCGCGCGCGCGACGATGCCTTTCTTCGCCGCTCGGCGCACCAGCTCGGACATCCGATCCGCTTCGGTCGCGAGCGCTCGTCGTCCGGCTGCGGTGAGACGAAAGTAGCGGCGCCGCTCGTCAAACGAGTCGCTCGACGCGCCCGCCGACTCGGCGACGAGGTGCTGCGATACGAGTTGCTGAATGGTACGGTACAGCGCGCCGGGCCCGAGCGCCGGACCGAAGCCGTCAACGCGCAGCTCCTGCATGAGCGCGTACCCGTGCCGCTCACCGTCGGCCAGGCCGATCAGGAGCCGGATCGCCGTGAGCCCCAGCGGGCGCGAACTGTTCGTCATGTCCAAGTATCAGGGACCGTACCGCGAAGGTCAAGCGGCGACGGCTTGACGACTATTCCCGTTCCGGGTATAGTGCGCCATACTATTCTCGTTTTGGGAATAGTGGCGTCGTCCTCTCAGGTGACGGAGCATCCAAATGAACCGGTTCGGCATGGCCGGCATTGCGGCTCTTCCGGCGCTCGCCATCGTCGGCGCAGGATCGGAGCGTATCGCGGAATGGCGCGACAGTCGCCGGTATCCCGCGGTCGGCCACCGCGTATCGATTGGCGCGCGCGAGCTCAACCTGCATTGCGCCGGCAGCGGCGCGCCGACGATCGTCTATGAAGCGGGAAAGCAAATCCCAGGCTTCTTCTGGACGCCGATCCTCACGCGAACGTCGGCGTTCGCGCGGTCCTGCTGGTACGATCGCGCCGGCATGGGCTGGAGCGATCCGGCCCCGGCGCCGCGCACGGCGGCCGAGATCGCGAGCGATTTGCACGCGCTGCTCCACGCCGCCGGCGAGCGGCCACCGTACGTGCTCGTCGCGCACTCGCTCGGCGGATTCTATGCGCGCGTGTTCAACGCCTCGTATCGCGATGAAGTTGCCGGACTCGTATTGATTGACCCGGCAAGCGAGGACATCGCGACGCGCATGCGCAGCACACCGCGGCGAACGCCCCCGCTGTCTCCCGCGGGGATGGCGCGCGTTGCCAGGACGTTGGGATTCTTTGGCGTACCTAGATTTTTCAGCGCGCCCACTCCCTCGCGCCCGCCGTCCTGGACCGCCAGTGACTGGCGCGAGCTCAACGCCCTCGAGCAGGAGCCGAGCGCCATCGTCGCGAACAGCGGCGAAGGACCGTATCAATCGCTGGGCGACGAGGCGCGCGCAGCCGGCGGGTTCGGAAGCACGCCCGTGCTCGTGCTGTCAGCAGGCCATGATGCGCTGCCGCCCGACGCATTGACGGAAAAGCTGGCCATTCACCGGGAGCTCGCCGCTGCATCGACGAATGGCCGCGCGGTCGTCATCGCACAAAGCGGACATTTCATTCCGCTGGAGTTCCCCGATACGGTGGTGTGGGCGGTACGCGACGTCGTCGAACGCGTACGGCGCCGTTGAGCGTCGTGATCAGCGCAATCACGGCGATGGTGCGCCGCGGAAGAACAGCGGGCCCACCATGAAGCCCTCCGGGCCACCATCCGCATTTTGGGTGATCCGAGTCGGCGTCGCGCTCATCTTCGTTTCGATCGGCCTGGGCAAGTTCGACTCGCGCCCTGGCAGCGAATGGGTGCTGATTTTCGCTCGCATCGGCCTCGGCCAATGGTTTCGCGTGTTCACCGGCGTCGTCGAGGTGCTCGGCGGCGTGCTGATGGCGCCGCCGCGGACGAGCCGATACGGCGCGCTGCTCCTCGCTGCAACGATGCTCGGTGCCGCGATCGCACACGTGACGGTCTTGCGCGATCCGCTCGCTGTGATCATCCCTCTCGTCCTCGGCGGCATTGCCGTCGTGGTCGGATTGCACGAACCATCGTACGACATTCGTGCGCTCATGTCGCGCGGCGAACGTGAACGGTCAGCCACGCGGAACAGCGGTGACGCGGAAGCATAGGTAATACTTCCGCGAATACAGTCATTCCGCACCACGACAGCGTCGAATCGATCTCGCGCAAACGTGACACGATGGGCGCGTTCGTGCTCGCGCGTCGCCGACTCGGCCTCCGCGCTCGCGGTAGATTTCGTACGCACGCATTCCGATCTGCTCGTCCGCGGGCCCGGCCGCCACGGTACCACGGGCGAATATGTCCGACGCACCGCTCGAGCCGGCGGCGACGTACCTTACCAAGCATCTCACGCCGGGAACGCTGAGACACATGCTCGAATCGGAACTGTTTGCATTGCTCGAGCACACTGCGGATGCCGCATACACCGTGACGTCCGACGGCGAGATTTGCTCGTGGAACAGAGCCGCCGAGCGTCTGCTCGGTCACGCGAGCGCGGACGTTGTCCGCCGAAACATCGACAGTGTGCTCAACGCGAGGGACGCGCTGGGCACCGACGCGCTCGCCGGCGGCCTCGAGGCCGCCGCGCGCCATTGGAACGACGAGCGAGGTATTCCGAACTTCGACTTGGAGGTCTCGACGAAGCCGGGCGAGCGCATATGGATCAACGTGTCGACGATCGTCTTCGACAATTCGCGGACTGGCCGACGGCTCTTCGTGAGGCTGGCGCGGGACATGACCGAACGACGCCAGCGGGAGGCGCTCGTGACGAAGTTGTCGGACCTGGCGCGCCAAGTCGTGGCGGTCACCGATCCCGTGTCGGATCATGCGCCGGTCGAACCGCTCTCCGAGCAGGAGCGCCGCATTCTCGCGTTGTTTGCCCAGGGAAAAAACGCGACGAGTATCGCGCGCAAACTGAAGATCTCGCCACAGACATTGCGGAATCACCTGCATCACATCAATCGCAAGCTCCGTACGCACAATCGACTCGAAGCCGTGACACACGCCCAACGTCGCGGCCTGATCGACTGACCCGTCCCGCCTTGAGCACATTTACGTTTCTTCCTCGGCCCGCCGCAGGTACGTCGCGAGCGGATGCGTTCGAACCAGCAGAGCAAGGGCGATAGCCGTCGCGATGAGGCTGCCGCCGAAAATCCCGACCCAGGCGATATCTCCGACCGCTGCTTCTGCCACGAGGTTCGTCATCATCGCGATCCCTCCTTCGAGCATCAGCACTCCGAAAATCACGGCGAACATCAGGCTCGGGGCGCGCGCGGCGCCGTGAATCACGGAGAGAACCACCACCGCGTACGTGATGTTCAACAGATAGTGCATCACAGTGAAGCCCGCGATGCCGCCGAGTGCGGTGAACGTGTGAAAAGCATGTCCGAACACGGCGTCGACCAGCGCAACCCAGAGCCACGTTGCCGTGGCCATGATCAACCCGAGGCGCACGCCTTCTCGCCGTGCGTTGTGGCGGCGTGGCGGCTGCAGCGACAAGATCTGCGACGCAGTCATGATTCTCCATCCTCCTCACTACGTGGTGAACGGCCGGGATTGACAAGTTGTCGTCAGCGTCGATGCTTCAAAATGACGCGCGTGTACCATGATGCTCGACGGACGTACCAACGACACAGCGCCTCGCGGCCGACACCTTACCCGTCGGAGGCCCAAGAACCGGCTGTGAGCACTCAGCCCGCACGACAGATTCCTCGATCTCACGGAAGGTTCAGCGTGATACGGCTAAAGCGCGCGTATGAACGGGCGGAGGCGTCGGATGGCCGACGCATCCTTGTCGACCGCCTGTGGCCGAGAGGGCTGAGCAAGCGGCGGCTCGCGATTCACGACTGGATGAAAGAGCTCTCGCCCTCGTCGGAGCTGAGGCGTTGGTTCCAACACGACCCCGAGAAATGGATCGAGTTTCGACGGCGATACAAACGCGAGCTCCGCGAACACGCGCAGCTCGTCGATCAACTCGCGCGATGGGCCTCGAGACAACGTGTTACGCTCGTGTTCGGGGCTCGGGACGAAGAACACAACGACGCCATTGTTCTCGCGGATGTCATTCGCGCGCGTATGAAGCGCACGCAAGCGAAGCGCAGCACGAGGTCGCGAGCACGATGATCGTGCCTGTCGCGACGTTGCGATCCTATCCCGACCCCTCGTGGACGGCCGCGGCGGTCTCCAAAACCTCCTGAGACGTCAACGGTAGCCAAAGACTGAACGTGGAACCGACTCCAATCCGGCTGGCGACGGAGATCTGACCACCGAGCGCTTGCGCGAGTAGCCGGCTGATCGCGAGTCCGAGGCCGGCACCCGTCTGATCGCTGTCGCCGATTCTGCCGAACTCCTCGAAGATGAAGTCCAGTTTGTCGGCCGGAATGCCGCGGCCTGTATCGCGAACCTGGATGTACACCCAATCCCCTCCGGCGCCGAATGGACCCGTTGACGCGCGACCGGCGCTCACGGCGACTGATCCCGCGTCCGCGTACTTGAGGGCGTTCGAGAGCAGGTTGGCAAGGATCTGACGGACCCGCGTTCGGCTCGTGGTGAGCATTGGCAAATCGTCCGCGATTTCGACGGTGAGCGATAGCCGGCGCGACGCCGCACTCGCCTGATATTCCTCGACCGCGCCGCACACTAGCTCCGCGACATCGACCGGATCCGGCGAGAGCGCCAGATGACCTGTCTCGGCCCGCGCGAGCTCGTGGAGGTCGTCGATCAAGTCGAGCGCCTCGCGAACGCAGCGACGCAAGCGCGTGACGCTCTCTTGTTGGCGTGCGTTCAAGTCGCCATACACGCCGTCGCTGAGCAATTCGGCGTATCCGTCCGCGGCGCCAATGGGGTTTTTCACATCGTGGCTGAATCCACGCATCAAGCGCGACCGGCTCGTGATCACGCGCTCGAGTCTCCGCCGCCCTTGAATGGCTTCGTCTAGTAACCGCACCTTCTCGTAGGCAAGGGCTGCCAGATGACTGAAGATCGCCGCCCGCGCCACATCGTCCGCACGAAAATGGTCGCGGCTACTCAGCACGAAGAGGGCGCCGAGGGGCTTCCCTCCTGATCGAAGCGGCACGACGATAGCCGGACCTTGCGGTCCACTCAGCGTGGTGCGCGCACTGGAATCAGCCTGACCGAGGTTCGGAATGAGCGCGGGCTTCGGATTCACCGCCACCTGCTCCGTATACGAACCAGCATATTCACATACGCTGGAAAGTGGTGGTACGCCCGCGCCCGCGACGGCTCTGACACTGACGGAGGCTGGTTCATCCGGTTGCATCGAGATCCATTCGACGAAGGCGCCGCGGCCCCCGACGGTTGCCAAGGCAGCATCGGCAATGCGTTGCGTCACGTCGTCGATCGTGAACGCGCCCGCCAATGCTTCGGCAAATTCGCGCAGCGCCAACTCCTGCCGCGCACGCATCGACTCTTGTTTGACGCGCCTCCGAAGCGATGCCGCGAGCCGGCGCTCTCGAACGGTCAGCATCACCACCGCACAAAGCGCGACAAAGGCCGCGAGCACCATCGCGGCGTTCCAGATCAGACCGAGGTGCTCCAGCGACTGAACCCGATCGTCTCGCGCAGAGGCTTCGGCGGCAAAGTCCGCCGACAAGTCGGCGATCGCGACCTGAAAGGCGTAGTAGTCGCCGCGACCGTTCCGAAACGCCGCCGCGACGTCGTCGCGAGCCGCCCGTTGCGCGATCGACGCGCCGGCCGTGCGTCGCCAGGTTTCGATTCGTTGTCGAACCGTGTCGAGATGTGCTGCCGAGTGCGCGCCGAAGCGGCCGGCGACCGCGTCGAGGGCGGCGAGGCGTTTATCGTCCCGCGCAGACATCACCCCATATCGCGCCAGGAACGTGGTGTCTCCCGACAGTGCATAACTCTGAAGCGCGCCAATTTCCTCTGCGAGTCCCGACTGCAACTCGGCCTGAAGCAAGCGAGCAGGGCTCAGAACCTCAGTGGTTTCGCGGAGCAGCTTCGTGATGAGCCAGGTCTGTCGCGCCGGGATCAACACCGACAAGACCAGCGCAACGACGACCAACGCGAGCGCGATGAATCCCGTGGACATGGACGCGACTCGGAACGTTCCTTGAGCGGCGATTCGACGCTCGCCATCGAAGGCTCGGGCCGAGGCTGATTCGTCCCGCTCGGTGCCGGTCAAGCCAGCCTCCTGGTTCCGCTGTTTACGACGCCGCTTCTGGAGGCGCTCTCCTCCTGCCTCGTGAGATTGTCCGTCGGCGGATCGAAGGACCGGCCGCGTCGAATGAGGCAATCGCGACTCCCGAGATCTGAAGCAGTCGGCACAACGACGACCCCCGCATAGTCAGGGGGTATCGAACGCCACGCACCAGGACTCCTCGGGCACCGCCGCAGGCCGGGGACCAGACAGCGCGAGCATACCGTTTGATCGTCGCCGACCACAGGCTGGATCAATCGCCGCATTATACAGTCTATCAGTTGACTGGCGGTGCGTCGCTAGTACAGGCGTCATAGACGAAGGTACGGGAACATTATCCGCTGCCCGGCCACGCGCCGATCGTCAATCCCTCAAGGAGAGATGCGAGTGTTCCGGGGTTGGACCTTTTGCCGACTGCGGAACTATGTGCCGACTCGCAGTATAGCGATGCTGGACGGCGCTTGTCTTGCAGCGCGGCTGTCGTTCCTATCACACGAGGGCGGCATGAGCAACGAAAAGAGAAACATGGAGTTGATGCAAACGCTCGACGACGCCTGGAACTCGCAGGATCTCGAAACGTTCGAAAAGCGGCATCGGCCCGACGTCGTCGTCACCTGGCCCGGCAAGCCGCCGACCAACGGCCTGAAGGCGCATAACCAGGAGGCCATCGATTTCTTCAAGGCCTTCCCGAATCAGCACCTCGACAATCGTCCCTATCGCGTCTTCTTCGCCTCGGGCGATTGGACCTGCTCGATCGCGCACTTCACGGGAACCATGACTGGACCGATGACGGGACCCGATGGAACGGAGATCAAACCGACCGGCAAGTCGTTCGAAGTGGACTTCTGCACCGTCGCGCGTTGGGATGAGAACGGACAAATCATCGAAGAAAATCTCTTTTATGATCTCGTAACGTTCATGAAACAGATTGGTCTTGGCTGAACACGGGCCTGAACGATCGGCATACGCACGTCGTCCAATAGCCCTGGATGGCACGTAGTTCATATCGTGGTTGTTTCACGACGGGTTGGTGATCCCGCCCATGCGTCTGCTGAAAATTGAGAAAATTCTCGTCGCGACCGATCTGACCAAGACGTCGGCGGGAGCGGTTGAAACCGGCGCGCGCCTGGCGGCGGCAATCGGTGCGACATTGCACGTTGCGTACGTCGCGTCGGAGCGGGACGAACTCAGCGTGACACCGGACCGCCGCCGCGAATACGACAGGGATATCGAGAAGGCGCTGCCGTTGGTGAAGAGCGCAACGCGACCGCAGGCGCATGTCGTATTCGGCGACCCGCCTCACGCGCTCTCGTCGCTCGCCCATACGCTCAAAGCAGACGTCGTAATTCTTGGGCGCCGGGACGGACAATCGAAGGCAGCATCCGACCGTCCGGTCGGCAGTATGGCCTACGCGTGCGTGACGTGTACGCTCATTCCCGTCTTGGTCGTCGCAGAGGCATTGACGCTACCGCTGCGTAACGCGCTCGTCGCTGTCGACATGTCCGAGGCCGCGCGAGGATCGCTGCTCGTGGCCGTCTCATGGTCATCCGCGCTTCGAGATCAAAGCTCGACCGACGCTACGCTAACCGTCCTTCACGTCGATACCGACGCAGATCCGACGGACGACGCAGCGCACATGCGGCGATCGGTTGTCCACGACGCCGATGTTCTCCAGCGCAATGCGCCCGGTTGGGCCGGCGTCGCCGTCGAGCGGCTCACGATCAGGAATTCAGATCCCGCTGCTACGATTTCGCGGCACGCAATCGACTCTGGCAGCGAGCTCGTGATCCTGGGAACGCGATCATCCGCGGACCACGGCTTATCGATCTGGGGATCTGTCTCCGCCGCCGTCACTCGCCGGTTGTCGGTCCCGATCCTCCTGGTGCCACCCGCCGTCTGGCGAGACCACGTGCGCGATGTCGACCCATTCTGATGCGAACGAGAGACCCCTGACGCCGACGATCCTGCTGACCGTCGACGGGTCGGACAAGGACGAGCGCGCGATTGCGGTGGCCGTCGCGCTGGCCGAGCTCGCGGATTCGGCGATACGTCACGGGAGACGTCATCGATGGCGCCGACGTCGCCGCGACGTTGCTCCACGATCTTGAAACGCACGATGCGGCGTTCGTGGTCGTGGCCACGAACGCGGCCGGCCCGGTGGGCCGCGCAATTCAAGGAAGTGTCGCCGACCGCCTCGTTCGCGAATCGCCTCGGCCCGTGGTCGTCGTTCCTCCGCGAGGCGAGTACATGCGCGGCAAACAGGTCACACTTCGCCGGGTACTCGTGCCTCTCGATGGATCGTCAGCCGCATTGCGTGTCATTCCCAGGCTGCTCGCGCTCGCGCGGGCAGAGATGCTGGAATTCGTGTTCCTTCAAGTCGTGCGACGCGAGCGCGTCGGCGGTCACGTCATGCCGCCGGGGACGCCGACGTCGGGTGACGAAGCGCCGGATGGCGGCGAATGGACGCATGTCGGAGCCGCCGTCGCCGACCAGCGCCTGGGTGCGATCGCGGAGCGCCTTCGCGCGCGCGGAAGTCACGCCGAGGTGCGTGTCATCGAGTCCGCCGATGTTGGATCTGTCATCGTCGACTCCATCCGCAACGAGCTCGTAGAGCTCATTGCAATGTCGACACGCGGCGCGAGCGGGTTACGCAGACTGGTACTTGGGAGCGTCGCGGAGCATGTGGTCACGCACAGCGAGGTTCCGGTGCTGCTCGTCACTGCCCGCTCCGGAGAGGGCGGTCCGTGACGCGGTGGCATCTGAAGCCAAGCACGACGATGACGCGATCAATCCGTTGAAGCTACCGTTCGGTATTAGATATTTCTCACAAGATCAGAACGAAGTCGTCGCTCCCCGCTCCGGCGTAGTGACGGCGTAACCGTCCGCGCGCAAACTCGCGGCGAAGGCGTCCTGCGCTTCCGGCTCGCCGTGCACGAGATGCACAGGCAGATCGCGCCTCGAAGGCCCGCGCACCGCGTCGATCCACCGCCGCCGCTCCCCGCGATCGGCGTGCGCGCTGTAGCCGTTGAGAATCTCGACGCGCGCCCTCAGCGGGACCTCCTCACCGTAGATCTTGAGCGTCTCTCGCCGCTCGACGATCCGACGCCCCAGCGTGTGCTCGGCCTGAAAACCGACGATCAGGATCGTGTTTCTCGGATCGGGCGCGCCGTGGGCAAGGTGATGCAGAATGCGTCCGGCCTCGGCCATGCCGGATGCCGCAATGATGATCATCGGACCATGCCGCGTATTGAGCGCCTTCGACGCGTTCGCATCGCGCGTAAACTCGAGCTGCTCGAAGTCGAACAGGTCGTCGACCTCGTTCACGAGCTCTTCCCGCTGATCGCACGCCTCAGGATTTGTCGCGAAGATCGTCGTCGCGGCGATGGCGAGCGGGCTGTCGAGAACGATCGGAATGGGTGGAATCGCGTTCGCGCGCGAGAGCCGATGCAGATCGTACATGAGCTCCTGCGCGCGCCCGACCGCAAATGCGGGTACGATGACACGCCCTCCCTTCGCCGCGGTCTCGCGGACGATCTCCGCGAGACGGTTCGGCATCTCATCGACCGGAGTATGATCCCGATTTCCGTAGGTCGATTCGAGAATGACGGCATCCGCGCCCTCCGGAGGATGCGGATCGCGGATGATCGGCAGCCCCCATCGGCCAACGTCCCCGGAGAAGACGAGCCGGCGTTTCGTCGCGCCCTCGGTACACTCGAGGATGACTGATGCCGAGCCAAGAATGTGTCCGGCTTCGACGAATGTGCCTCGCATCCCGGGCGCGACGTCGAACGGTTTGTCATAGGGAATACAAACCATTTGGCCCATGACCTTGGCGACGTCGCGCGCGTCGTACAATGGCGGCGCGACCTCGCGGTTCCGTCGCTGCAGGAACTCCGCGTCCTTTGCTTGAATGTGCGCCGAATCCGCGAGCATGATCGCGCAGAGATCGTGCGTCGCCGGAGTGGCGTAGATCGGGCCATCGTAGCCGTATCGGGCGAGCATCGGCAAGCGTCCCGAGTGATCGATGTGCGCATGCGACAAGACGACCGCGTTCAGTTCCTTTACGTCGAACGGAAGTGCCTGATTCTTCTCGTTCGAGTCCTTTCGGCGCCCCTGAAACATTCCGAAGTCCAGCGCGATCGTCGATGGGCCGGCGTGCACGAGATGGCACGATCCGGTGACTTCACGCGCCGCGCCGAGAAAGGTGATGTTCATTGAGCGTATGATGGGGCAACACGAGGATGAGCAGGCCGGCGCGGTCTCGCGGTGTCCGCAGAAAGGCCATGGCCGAACATACGACCCGCGCGTTCGTCACGCACGTCCGGCATGCTTGTGTGGCATGAGCAGACGGCAAATATTCGAATCTTTGAACAGCATCTCACCACGCATCGGCGTGCGCCTGCCACACCGCCGGCGGTACGAGGAGGATCGGTGTGTCGACGCGGTTGGCGACATCGCCTGCAACCGACCCGAGTCGTCCCGGCGTGTCGAGTCCGAGTCCGCGTGTCCCCATGACAATCAGACCGACCGGTTGTTCGGTTGCGTATGCGGCGATGACCGTCGCGGGATCGCCGGGCACGATTTCGGGGCCCTCGATCGCGACGCCGGACCACGTTCCGGCAGCGGCGCGAACGTGCATCAACTCGGCCTCGAGCTGAGGGACCGGCGCCGTTCCGCGTTCGCTGGACGACTGATCGGCGTACAGCGCCGTCAAGCGGACACCAGGATCGGTGTCGCTCCTCTGCGACCGAAGCGCCGATGCCCACGACAACCCGACCACCAGCGCTCCCCGAGCGGTGTCCGACAAGTCCACCGGCACGAGCACGCGCTCGAGCGGCAGGCGCATCCTCTCGGTGACGATCAGGCACGGCGCCCACGACGCCGTGACGATCGCCAGTGCGGTGCTTCCCAATCTGTTCCCGCGATCGATTTCTTGTCGGTGCGGTCCGAGCACGACGACGTCGGCGCGGATCTTGTCCGCGAGTACGCGAATCGAATGCGCCGCGTCGCCGGCGAGCACGTGCAGGGGCGTGTTGTCGACGTCAATTCCTGCGCGACTGAGCAGCCCGCGCACGGCTTGCTCGCCTCGCTTCTTCGATTCACGCGCATCGTCGTCGCGCGCCGCGTGCACTACGTGCACCAGGTCGAGTCGCGCCCCGGCGGCAGCGGCGAGCGCGGATGCAGTCCGCAGCGTGGTGACCGCCGTCTCGTCGATCTCGATGGCGGCGAGCACGACTTTCAATCGAAGGAGGTTCATCATTTCACTCGAACGCGTTCGCCGTCGACAACCAAAATTCCAATTGCTCCCTTCTGGCCGTGCCCGAAGCCGTGATTCACGAACGGAAACTCGCCAGGAACATCACAGACGAGCTCAAAGCCCATGCCGCCGCCCGGTGGTATGCTGAACGTCTGCACGCCGGAAATCGCGTTCCCGGGCGGCGCGCCCAGGTAAACCTTGTCGAATTGCTCGCCGACGACGTGGAAGTTGCACGGGTGTGACGGCCCGGCGCTCACCACCCAGAACCGAACGCGATCCCCCACTCGCACGTGGATCGGCTCTTTCACGTATTGATTCGGCCGGCCGTTGAAGCACACGATGTCCGGCAGCGTGTTGAGCATTTTCTGATAGTCCGATGCCCGCACGCCGTTCGCCGCCTCCGCGAGATAGAACTCGTTCTGCACGAGCACGAACTCTTTCGCGGCGGGCAGCGGCTCGCGCGGGCTCACGACAATGCAGCCGAACATGCCGCTGCCGATGTGCATGAGCACCGGAGACGTGCCGCAATGATACATGAACGCGCCGGCATACTTTGGCGTGAACGTGAATGTCACCGACTGCCCTTTCGCCACCGACTTGAATGCGTTCTTCGGATCGATCTGCGCGGCGTGGAAATCCATGGAATGCGGAATGTCGGCATCGTTCGTCAGCGTAAACTCGACCGTATCGCCGACTCGGCAATGCACGATTGGGCCCGGGATGTCGCCCTCGAACGTCCAACCGGCGATGACGGTGTCGTCCGACGTGCGCACCGGGGCTTCTCGCGCGCGCCAGTTCAACTGAATTCGGCCACTCGTCGACGCCGGCGGCAGCGCCGGATCCCAGCGATGGTATGCGACGCTTTGAGCACCCGGAGTTGCCGTCCCCGTGGCGGATGTGCCTCCGTGATGCTCGCCCTTGAGCAGCGATGAATCGAGACGGCTATCGGAGTTATGAGGCTGCCGCGCCCCTGAAGCCGCGTTGCCCGCCGCTCCTTTCTTCGCCGTATCGGCGGCCGGCTGTTGACCGGTCGAACAGGAGACGAGCGTCATCCCGGGAATCGCGAGAGATAGCGCCGCCGCGCGGCTCAGAAAACTCCGGCGATCCGTGACGTCCGCGTCAGTTTCCGTCGAAGATTCTGGTTCGTTCACAGTCTTCCCTTGGAGGAGGTTGGCAGGCCCCGACCGGATGCGGGTGCGCCGCACTCGGTCGGTGCCGTGGCACTCGAATCAGACACTAGATGCCGTTGACCGCCAGTACCGGCACCGGGGCGCGTGTCAGCAATTCCCTCACGACCGAGCCGATGCTTCCGACCGGCGCCTCATCCGAGCCGCGCATTCCGACGACGACCAACGCTGCACCGCGCTCGGCGGCCGCGCGGGTGATCTCGCGCGCCGGATCTCCCATGGCAATCTCAGTCGAGTCACGACCCAACACGCCGTGTGCACGCCCCAGGTTCACCAGCCACTGTGCCTTGTTCGGCGATACATGCACATGGCTCGCACCCGCGCTCCGCGTTGCATGTTCGTTCGACGCGAGCAGTTTCTTCGCCGAGCGAATCACACGCTCGTACGCGCCGACGACGGGCGACAGCACGTGCAAGACGGTCAGCGGGATCTCGTGAAGGCGCGCCAGCCTGCTCGCGGCGCGCAATGCGAGTGGTCCAAATGGACTGTCGTCGACCGCCGCCACGACGTGCTCGGGCGCACGGGCAGTACCCTCGGGAACCACCAGCACGGATGCGTTCGTTCGCCGCGCGACACGCTCGATCACGTTCGGCTCGCCGATGCCGATACGATTCGCCGCGATGCGCCGGCCGAGCACAAGCAGCGGCGCTTCGACGTCATTGGTGACCGCGGCCAGGCAGCTCGATGGGCGGCCGATGCGAACGATGTTTCTCGCGGCCCGGACGCCGAGCGTCGCCGCGAATCCCCCGAGGCCGCCGGCGAATGCAGGCGTCATTCCTCGAATTGATTCGTCACCATGCTCGTGATCTCCGTCTGCATCTCCGTCTGCATCTCCGTCTGCATCTCCGTCTGCGCGCCCGAGATCGTCGTCGCACGGCGCGACGTGCATCAGCACGGCCTCGCCACCCGACGCGATGTACGTCGTCGCCCAGCGCGCGGCGCCGAGCGATGCCGAGCCAAAGTCGATTGCCAGCATGATCCGCGAAAAAAGGGTGCCCACTGTCGCCGCCGGGAGCGACGACCGCGGAGTTGCGAGTTGTCCGCGAGTCATAAGCCCTCCAATTCCAGATGTGTGAAAGGTTCCGCGCCAACCTTCCTGAACGGATGCTGGCATTCCTCCTCGCGACGCCGTCGTACCGTGTCGCGCCGAAGCATTGCGAGACCGGTGAGAAACAGCGCGACGGTTGCCACGATCGAGGGGATGACAAAACCAGAATGCGCATACAGCGCGAGGACAACCGGGATGACCGAGCTCGCCAGCACCCACAGCCACGGCTCGAGGCGCGGAATGTCTTCCTCGTGAGACTGTGCAAGATGGTTCTTATGTTTTGACATGAATACGTCTCCTGCGAGTGGAGCAGCCAAGCCCCGACTCGCCCGTGATGCGATGAGTTGATCGACAGGCAGCCGCGAGCTCCTCGCGATTCGAGGCCGCGAGGCCGGTGCCCATCAGGATTCGAGAAGGAACGCGCTCGGCGGTGCCGAGCAATCAACTCAGCGCGGAGGCGCTGTGGCGTCGTACCCGCGACCAATGATCGACGCGCTGGCGGCGCCGGATGCGCCTGCGGCGGCACTGCTCGCAACGGTGCTGGCGAAAGTCGCCCGCGCGAATACCGGCAGCGCGGCTCCGAGGCCGGTCGCGGAACGCGCCGGTGACCGCGATTCGAGCGCGATCCGGGAGGATGGCACCGATCGCAAGAGGGACGACGGCGCCGGCGGCGATACTGAATGCAGCGTGTCGAGCGAAGCATCGGCACGCGGCCGATCCAGCGTTTGCGCCGCAAATACGAGGGAGGCAACCGCGACAACGCCGGTGATCAGGCGCGTCACAGCGTGCTGGAGGTTCGCACGCGTGCGCGAGCTCCGCGAAAACGATCGCGAAGCGGACGGCATCACGTTGAGGGTGCCTGCGAGTTTCCTCATGTCTCTCCTCCGCACCATGCGCCAACCCAGTGCGCATATACGTCCCGAAAGATACACTCGACTCAGGGAAGTGTTTCGTTCGCATGATGCGGCGGATTGCCGGCGGATCTTCTAATGAATAGCCCACTCACTCGAGACGTCGTCGATCTCGACGAACGCACAGGCGTACGACGCTCGGTCGCAGCAGAATGGTGGCCCAGGTTCTGCCTTGGTGGGGGACTCGAGCCGACCACGACGGCACAACTCATCCTCGGAACCAGCAACATGACACACGCCGATACCACCACTCAGCAAGCGAATCGGGCGACGGATCGCCGCACCAAGCTCCGCCTCCGCGAACTGTGCGACGAAGTGCTCGCGTCCTACCATCAGGTTGTGCAAGGAGCCGATTTCGCAGGAGGCCGAGGCCCGCGAGGCCTTAACGTTTTGCCGCCGTCTTCGTCACTGGTGGTGACCGGGAACGTTTAGACGCAGCCGATGCCGAGCGGAGGACGTTTGTCGAAAGACCCCATCGCCATTTCACTGCTGGCGTTCGCTTCGTTGATCCTGGCGGCCGGCTGCGGATCGTCATCGCCCGCGACTGCACCCGAGATTCCCTCCACGAATTCAGGCATCTTGCCGCTGGGAACGGCGAGCAGTCCGACCGCGCTCTCGCGCTGTCCCTCTGGTTTTTACGCAGGATCCAGTTGCTTTCAATCGACCGTGAGTTGTCCCGCGACGGCGCCTCTCCTCGTCACGTATGGCTACCGAACCCCGCCGGGCGCCGTGAAGGGCACCATTCTCATGCACGATGGAGGCGGCGGAACGACGCCCTTCGATCACGGTCCGCGCGACGGGCGAACGTTTGCTGAGAGTTTTTTAAATGCCGGCTATCGCATCGTTCAGCTGGCATGGGCGACGGACTGGGAAGACACCGGACTGCCGCAAAAGAACCTGCGAGTTGCCGCATGCAGACCGGCGACGCTCATGAAATTCATTTATGAGAATGTTCATGGCGGCCAGAGCGCCTCGGGTGGAATGGGCGCCCTGGGACACAGCGGCGGTACCGGAGCGTTGGGCTACGCGCTCTCGTGGTACGGGGCCGGCAGTTATCTCGATAAGGCCATGTTTTCGTCCGGACCAGTCTTTTCAGACCTGTCCAAGGCGTGCGAGGTGCCGCCGAAACCGATCGAGATTTGTGCCGCTGGTCAATTCGGGTGCACCGAGGGTGGTCCGTGGACGGCGAGTCCGGAATTGGGCGAAATGCATGCGAACGAGATGCGCACATATTCGGGTATCGCCAGTTGCAGCGATGAGACACATCCTCCCACGCCGAGCGAGTTGGATGCGCTGCGCGCCATGAGCATCGTCGACCGGGATGGATCCGTCTTCATCAACTTTCCGCAGACCGCCGTTTCAGCGTGGCTGTGCACGGCGTTCGACGTCCCGGCGGGCCCGCTCGGTGCGCTGTATTTCGCTCACTTCACGTCGCCGTCGCAGGTCGCCGCGTATAGTCTGAATCCGGTGAGCGACTGCAGCGGCGAGGGAACCTGGAACGGAACGCATGCCGTACACGGCGTGCCGATGGACGCATTCGCGCTCATGGTCCAGGACATGACCGATCCGATCGTGGGAACCGTCAAGACACACTAAATTGCGCACGGCGTCGCGCGCGCTCGCGGTTATCCGAATCAACGTCTGCTTTTCCCGGAGCGGTCAGGGCGAGACCGGCCGACTTCATGCCGGAGTTGGTTCGCGATCGCTCGCGATCGTTTCGTGAGAAATGACAACGCCGCCGGAATCGGTGATTCCGGCGGCGTTGTGAGCGGCTCGCTTCGCGCGCGCGAGCGATGAGGATGACGGCGGCTTACTGTTTGGCCAGCGTGATCGGCGAGACACCGCCGTTCAGGAACTTGCCGTCGATCGACGTGCCGGAAACGATGCCGCGGAAGAAAGGCGTCATCACGCACGTCGCCGGCGTGCAGCTCAAGACGCCGACGTACATCGTGAGGGTGTCCCCGTTCACCGTACCGATGATCGGCTCCTGAACGATCGACGTCGGCAACGTGAGCGAACCCGTCTTGATCGTGCCGAACCCGGTCACGATACCAGACCCCTGTTGATTCAGGTCGTATGTATAGAAGTGCACGACGTCCGGACCGTCCGTGGTGCCGAACCACTTGCCGGAGGCGTTCACCGTCGGAGGCGTCGTGATGACAATCGGGTTGGTCGTGACGCCGCCACCACCACCACCGCCACCACCCCCGCCACCGCCAGTGCCGCCCTTTGCCATCGAGGCGCTGGCCGGGGAAAGGGTTTGGGCGGGCGATGAGACGTCCGAGCAAGCGGCGACGAACGCCGTCGCGAGGACCGCGAGTGGTAGGAGCTTGGAAGCGAGTGACATGGGGTTTTCTCCGGGGGGGGATTGAAAAGGGGCGGAGCGTGGGAAACAGAAGTTTCTTAACTACTCAGGTAAATAATTAACACGTAAAGTAATTTCACGCGCGCACTCCGTTTTGACAAGCCGGGGATTCTACTCGGTGCGATACCCTTTGCCGACTCCGTATTGGCAAGCACCGGACCGCAAACGTCCGAATACAGGGTCCGTGTAATATATTGTCAATAAATCACTTACAGTACCGTGCGCCGAGTGACGGAAGTCGACCACAGGCATCGGATCAAGGCAAGGCCGTCTCGAATCACGACAGAGGACGGCTGCCGTCAACGCTGCTCGTCCAGATGGTGCATGTTGCGCTGTAGTTTATACTGGCGACATGGAAATCCTGCGCCTGGAACCCGTTCGCGCCGTCGCAGGTGTCGTTCAGGTCCCCGGTTCGAAGAGCCTCACCAATCGGGTCGTGTTGCTCGCGGGAATCGCCGTTGGAGTCACGCAGGTCGACAACGTTCTGGTCGCCGACGACACGAGCCGCATGCTCGACGCGCTGGCCCATCTAGGAGTAGAGACCCGACGACCACCAAACGCGACATCGCTGGAAATCGCGGGCGTCGGCGGGCCGTTTCGCGTCCGCCACGCGGATCTCTTTCTGGGAAACGCCGGAACCGCCATGCGCCCACTGACGGCCATGCTCACGACGGGGGCCGGCTCCTTCACACTGCGCGGCGATCCGCGCATGCACGAACGGCCCATCGGTCCGCTCGTCGACGCACTCGCCGCGCTCGGCGCACACATTGAATACCTCGCGATCGCCGGCTATCCCCCGCTCCGGATCGACGCCGCTGGTCTGGATGGCGGCGAAGTTCACATCGATGGAAGCGTGTCGAGCCAGTTCACGAGCGCGCTGTTGCTCGCCGCGCCATTGGCGCGTGGCCGTTCGCTGATTCACACCGTCAACGACCCCGTGTCATTGCCGTACGTCTCCATGACGATCGATGTCATGAAGCGGTTTGGTATCGACGTGCAGTTTGCCGGTGAGTCGTCGTATCTCGTCGAGGGAGGCCAGACCTATCGGTCGCCCGGGCGAATCTCGATCGAGGGCGACTGGTCATCCGCATCCTATTTTCTTGCGGCCGGAGCAATTCGCGGTGGCACCGTTCGGGTCGCCGGGCTCGAGCGAAACACCTCGCAGGGCGACGTGAAGTTTCTCGATGCGCTCCGCGACATGGGGGCATTCACTCGTCGCGGCGACGATTGGGTCGAAGTCAGCCGCGGCACGCTCCACGGTATTGACGTCGATGCGCGCGATTTTCCGGATGCGGCGATGACGCTCGCCACCACCGCCTTGTTCGCCACGGGGCCGACATCGATTCGTGGGATCGGGAATTGGAGAATCAAGGAAACTGACAGGCTGGCGGCCATGGCAACCGAGCTCCGGAAGGTGGGAGCAACGGTCGTGGAGGGAGCCGGCGATCTACACATCACGCCTCCGGACCGCCTGACCTCCGCGGTCATCGATACGTATGGCGATCACCGAATGGCGATGGCCTTTTCGCTAGCCGCGCTTGGAGACGTGCCGCAGGTAATTCGAAATCCGGGCGTAACATCCAAGACATATCCGGCATACTTCGACGATTTTCGCCGGATCAGCCAGACGCGTTGACTCGCCGCGCCGCGCGTGGCCAGCGAGTTCTGGAGATTCGTACCTGGCGCGAGTGACCTACTCGGCTCTCAACGCGGTCATCGGATCGACGCGCAGCGCGCGGTAGGTCGGCGCGAGCATCCCGCCAACTCCGGACGCCAACAGCAGAAGCGAGACGGCGGCTAACGTCAGCGGATCGCGCGGCGTTGTGGCATAGAGCATCGTCTCGACGAGACTCCCGAACGCGATCGCGACGCTGAGGCCGATGGCCAGACCGGCGGCGAGCGGGCGCACTCCTGAGGCCACGACGTCGGTGACGATTCGCCGTCGCTGCGCTCCGAGCGCGATTCGGACGCCGAGCTCGCGCGTGCGCTGACTCACGACGTACGCCATTGCGCTGTACATGCCGAAGGTGGCGACGATCAACGCGATGATTCCCGGAAGCGCGAAGAGCTGAGCGCCAAGCCGCCACGGCCGGAGCTCATCCTCATGCGCTTGCTCCATGGTTATGACGTCCGGCGGGTCCGCGCCGGCGATGACATACCGCTCCGTCGCGTAGCGGCGCGCGTCCTCCGGCGTACCGGCGCGAGCGAGCGGATTGAGCATTCTCATAAGTGCGCCGTCACCGTCTTCCGCGCCCAGCCGCGCCATGGCGAACCATGGCGAGCACGGTCGAGAGTGCGGCGTGGGTGTACCGCGCCCCATTCTCGCGTATACCCAGCAGATTCACCCTGATGTAGTCCGGATCGCGCGGCGACCGGTCGACGGCCGCGCGAGCAACAGCAGAAGGCCGGCGCCGTCCCGAACCAGCTGCGTGCGGCCGCGGCCAGCGCGCGCGACTCGGTCGTCACGCGTCGGGCAACAGCGTCGACGCACCGAGAAGATCCTCGAGCTCGTCCTCCGGCATCTCTTCCCACCCCGACGGAATTGGCGTGAGTTGGCGCCGCTGGCGCGCCGGCTCGAAGTGCAAGCACGCCAGACCGAGGTCGCGTGTCGCGAATCTCGCGGCACCGACGACGCGTTCACGCGAGCGGGGCTCGTGACGCCGCTCGCGCGGCCGAATGAGCGTGAGCACGCGCGGCGGCGACTCCGCCACCGTCCATGCAAGGCCGTCGCGGTCGGTGAAAGTGCGACGGATCATGGCGATCGTTCCGATGACCGACTCGCCGGGATCATTCGTCCTCGACAGGATCGCGCCGCGCGTCATGAACGTACGTCAACGGATCCCATCGGCCGTCGCTGCGCCGCGAGAGGTTTCGCGCCAACCGCTGACGCCAGTCGGCGAACAATGACTCGTTCGGCTGTGTGGCGTCGGTCGCGGGATACGCGGGGTCTTGCTTCGCGATCTCGGACGGCGTTGCCAGCGGCGCGCGTATGAATGATCGCTGTGCGTCGCGCGGGTCGCCGCTCATCGTGTGCGACGGAGCTTGGCCGCTACCTCGAGCAGCCGCGCCGCGCCGTTCTTTTTCAGCACGTACGCGTCGGCTCCCGATGCCGCCGCCCACGCGCGGTCTTTCGGACGGCCGTGCGTGGTATACGCCAACACCTTCGCGCTCCGTCGCGGCGTTGGCGAACAGATCGCATTCAGCAGGCAACGACTCTCGCGATTCCCGAGATAGAGCTCGGTGACTACGAGGTTGATCCGCGGGTTGTCGATCAGCGACAGCGCGTCATCGCGGCCGCTGGTCGCGATGACGGTGTATCCATCACATTCGAGCGTCGCGCGAAGCTGAGCGCGTGAGTCGGCGTCCGGCTCGACGATGAGGACCGTTCGGTCGGCGGTTCGGCGCATCGCGCTCCCGATCAGAGGACACGCTGGACCGAGGGGCTCTCGAGTCGTCGCGGCGCTGAGAGCCGCGCGACCAGGGGGAGGTGGCGCCGAGGCCACACACCAGCAGTCGTAATATACACCGGCCGCGGATCTGGCGCTCGGCGGCGCCGACACACAATTCGGAAGACTTTAGAAAACCGAAATGAGGCCGCGCGGTGCACGAGCGAGGTGTCGAGCGGCGCGGCCTGTAATGTGCTAGATTACGACGTTGCTGGTGGGCAGCCTGGTGGCTGCCCGTTTGGGGCTTCGGCATCGCGGCAGACGCGCCGGCCCTCCCGAGCCATGACTGGTCAGCCCACTCCTGCGTTGGCGGAGGCACCATGGTTCGGCGTCGTCGCGAATGCTGACGGACCAGTTGGCTGGTCGGCTGATTCTCATTGCCGAGCGCGATCGCAACGTCCGCGATCTTCAATCATTCGCACTCGAGGCCGCCGGCTTCGTCGTGGCATTTGTCGACGACGGCGAGGCGGCGTTCGCCTATGCGACGTCGAACGCGATCGCGCTGATCATCACCGAGATCCTCATTCCCAAGCTCGACGGCCTGACGCTCTGCCGCCGGCTGCGCGCCGAGCCGGCGACGCGCCACGTCCCCGTGCTCGTGTTCAGTATTCTCGCGGCCGCGACGCGGGCCGAAGACGCCGGCGCCCGCGGGTTCCTGCGCAAGCCGTTCATCGAATCCAGTTTCATCGCAACGGTCAGCCAGCTGACCACAGTCCAGGACCATGTCATGACGGTTGTAACATGAGCATTCTATTACCTCCCGATCGCCGCCTGGTGCGAGACGTCGACGGCGAAACAGGCGACCGCATGCGGTCGGGCAATCGCGAGGCCGACTACATCCTCGGCGGCGGATTCCCGACGAATTCGATCAACATCATCATGGGTCACCCGGGCTCCGGCAAGACGATCTTCGCCGAACAACTGATCTTCGACAACGCGGCCGACGACCGGCCGATCCTCTATTTCACGACGTTGTCGGAGCCGCTCTCCAAAGTCGTGCGCTATCTCCAGGGCTTTCGCTTTTTCGACGAGACCAAGCTCGGCACGCAAGTGATCTACGAGGACGTCGGCGAACAGTTGTCGAAGGAGGGACCCGCCATCTTGATTCCGGTGCTCAAGGAAGCGATTCGCTCGCTCGCGCCGAAGATCATCGTCATCGATTCATTCAAGGCCGTGCACGATCTCATGCCGTCCGACGGCGACCGGCGCCGGCTCGTGTACGAGCTCACGGCGTTGCTCACGGCGTATGGAACGACCGCCTTCCTCCTCGGCGAATACACCGAGGACGACATCCTGCGCTACCCCGAGTTCGCCATCGCGGACGGCATCGTCGAGATGTCGCGACGGCGGCTCGGCAACCGCGATGAACGATACTTCCGCGTCTACAAACTGCGCGGCAGCAAGTATCTCGAAGGCGCACACGCATTCCGGATCACCGATGCGGGCTTGGACATGTATCCGCGGCTCGTCAGCCCGTCGATGCCGGAAGGCTACGAACCACCGGACGAACGGATCTCGACCGGCATCGCGGGCCTCGATCGCATGCTCGACGGCGGCGTCTGGCGCGGTACGACCACGCTGCTGGCCGGACCGTCGGGCGCCGGGAAGACGACGATCGGCTTGCAGTTCGCGCTGGAGGGAGCCCGCGAAGGCGAGCCCAGTCTCTATATGAACTTTCAGGAAAATCCGTCGCAGCTCATGCGCACCATCCGCAGCCTGGGCGTCGACTTGGAAGAAGCGCAGGCGCACGGACTCCAGCTCGTGTACGCGTCGCCGGTCGAACTGCAGATCGACAGCATCATCGTCGACATGTTCCGTCGCATTCAACAGGGCAAGATTCGTCGAGTCGTCATCGACGCGCTCGGCGATCTCGCGAGCGCGGCGACGGATCAACAGCGGCTGCACGATTATCTCTATGCGCTCGTGCAGCATTTCGCCGTGAGCACCATCACGAGCATCCTCAACTTCGAGACGACGGCAAACTCCGTGTCCATTCAGGGCGTGCAGAACGCCATGAGCTATCTGTCGGACAATGTCCTGTTGCTCACGGTCGGTGGCGAGGAAACCACGCGCCGTACGATCCGGATTCTCAAGACGCGTGGCAGCGCACACGACCTCCGGATTCGAGAAATCGCCATCAGCGGCGCGGGCGTCGAGATCGTCACGTGATGATCGGAAGTCAGCCCCGCGGCGTGGCGCCGCGGGTGGGCCAACTGCGAAAGCTTTCCGGCATCAACCGCGCATTCTCGTATACGACGTCGCTCGACGAAGTTGCTCGCCTCACGGTGGAACAGGGGGCCGATCTGCTGTCGGCGCCGTCGGCAGTCCTGATGCTCCAGGATGCCGACGATCTGCTGCAGGTGCGCGCGTCCCATGGCGTCGCGGCGGATCGAGTGGCTCGCTTCGGCGCGCCGTTGTCGGACGAGGTCGTGGCACGTCTCGGCGGACTGCTCGACGTGCCCGGCGACCAATTGCTCGCGGTGCCGCTCATCGCGCGCGGCACGGTGATCGGGCTCCTCGCTCTCGCGCTCGACCGGCCGGCCGTCGACATCGATGAATGGCTGCTCTCGGCCCTCGCGGATCAAGCGGCGTCCGCGCTGGAGAACGCGCGCCTCTTTGGCGAGGTGCGTGTGGAGTTGGCGGATCAGCTTCGCGCGAGCAAAGGCGCGACCGACGCGAAGGATCGCGCGCTCTCCACCCTCGCGCACGACATCCGCAGTCCGCTCGGCGCGATCGAGGGATACTGTACGATCATGGAAGATGGGTTGTATGGGGAGATCTCCGCCAAACAGCGGGAAGGCCTGGGCCGCATTCGCATGGCCGGGCGGCATCTCCTCTCGCTGCTCGACAACGTCATGGACATGGCGCGGCTCAGCGCGGGCGCCATCAACGTCCGCAGCGAACCGGTGCGTCTCCTCGAGGTCGCGAGGGAAGCGGTGGATCTGCTCACCCCGGCCTCGTACGCGAAACGGCAGCGGCTCCAGCTGGTTGGCGGACCGGACGTCGTGGTCGTCGGCGACGGGGCGCGGCTGCGCCAGGTGCTCGTCAATCTCGTCGGCAACGCCGTGAAGTTTACCCACGCCGAGGGGTCGATTACGCTCAGCACCGCGGAGGGCGTGACCGACTCGGGCCCGTGCGGAGAAGTCCTCGTGTCGGACAATGGTCCCGGTATCTCGCACGCCGATCAAGCGTCGATCTTCGAGCCCTATTACCGAAGCGAGACGACGGCGGCGGCGCCGGGCGTGGGGCTTGGGTTGGCGATCTCGGACGCACTCGTCAGACAAATGAACGGACGGATGGAGGTTGCAAGCGAACTTGGCGCCGGGTCGCGCTTCTCGATCCGCTTGCCGATGGCGGTCACCATCTGACCGCATGACGAGCCTTTCATCAGCGTTCTATCAATCCTCTCCTGGAGCGGGACTGGTCCTGCGATCGCTCGTGTGGTTCGCCGCGCTCGTCACGGCTGGCACGCGTTTCGCCGCGGCGCAGGCGGGCGCGTCGGCCGATACCACGGGCGGCAAGAGCAACGTACTTCCCGTCGTCGAGATCGCGAGCTTCCTCACCGTCCTCAGCGTCTACGATCGCGTTGCGTACGCGAACGAGATGCAGGACGGCAAGCGCGTGTACAGCGCGACGTTCGCGAGCACGTGGGACCATCTCCGCACGCAGCGCTGGGTGCACGACCAGGATCCGTTCAACGTCAATCAATTCGAGCATCCCTATCAGGGCGCGATGATGTATGGTCTGGCGCGCTCGAGCGGCCACACGTTCTGGACGTCGCTCGCGCACGCCAACATCGGCAGCTTCATCTGGAAGATGGCCGGCGAGACCGATCCGCCGTCGATCAACGACATGATCACGACGGGCCAAGCGGGAAGCCTGCTTGGCGAAGCGCTCTATCGCGTGGCGGATCTCGTGCTCAAGGATCGGCCGGCGGGTGGCGGCAAGGCGCCGCGTTGGCACGACTTCGTCGCCGACGCGATCTCGCAGCCGCGCGCGGTGAATCGCCGCGTGTTCGGCGAGCGGTTTCGCGCCGAATTGCCCGACAGCACGCCGGCAACGTCGTGGCAGGTGCGATTGGGCGCATCGCTCGACGCCGTCGCGCACAATACCGCCGTGCCCGGAACGCTGCTCAATCGCGGCGCGACGGCGGAGGTCTGGGCGTCGTACGGCCTGCCGGGAAAACCGGGCTATGCGTACACGCGTCCGCTCGACTACTTCGACTTGCAGATGTCGCTCTTGTCCAACTCGAGCAACCCCATCGAGAACGTGATGATTCGCGGCCTGCTCAAGGGCGCGCCGACGAAGGAGACGCCGACGTCGCGCGGCGTGTGGGGAGTGTATGGAACGTACGACTACATCTCGCCGTTCCTGTTTCGTGTGTCGAGCACCGCGGCGTCGCTCGGCACGACGCGCCAGTACTGGCTCACGCCCGCGCTCGCGATGCAGGGCACGGCGCTCGGCGGCGTGGGGTATGGCGCCGCGGGCTCGACGACGATCATTCCCAGCACGCCGACCAACGCCGCCATTCGCGACTACCATTTTGGCGTGACGCCGCAAGCGCTCGTGACACTGCGGTTCATTGCCGGCGATCGGCTGATGCTTGATATGGCCGCACGCGAGTACTACGTGAGCGGCTTGGGCTCCGACGACGTCCACGGGTCCGAGACGATCTTCCGCGGCAACATCGGCTTCAACGTGCGGTTCGTCGGGGGGCACGCGCTCGGCGTGCGGTTCGTCGAATCGACGCGCGACGCGCGGTACGGGAAGTTGCCGAACCTCACGTCGTCGGAGGGCGCGTTCACCATCGCGTACACGTTCCTAGGCGCCGACCGGTTCGGCGCCGTGAAGTGGCGCTGATCCTGTCAGCGTCGGGATGCCGGTGGTGATTCCGTGGTACTGCGTGAGCGACTCGCCGATGACGGCGCCCGTCGCCGTGAGCCGATAAGTGCGGAAATCGGTGGCGTGCTCGCTACCGCGCATCTTCACCACCGACAGGACCTTTTGCAGCGCGCCGCCGATCTCGACGTAGCGCTGCACGAGGATGTCGTCGGTGATGAACGACACGCGCTCCTGCGTGAAACGGCCGCCCGGGTGCGCATCGATCACCTCGTCCGTCATGAGGACCGTCACCCCCGTGACCGTGAGCGCCCCGACGAGCCGGTATAATGATTCTCTAAAGTCGGCGCGATACGTCGGCGCGAGGGCCACCTCGAAGCCGGACAGCGAGTCGATGACGACCCGCGTGGCGCCGACGCGCTGCACGGCACGCTGGATCTCGGCCAGCATCTCGTCGACGGACAAATCCAGCGGACGCAAATAGGTGACGACCAACCGCCCGATGTCGATCATGTGATCCAAATCGGCCGACACCGTTTTGGCGCGCGTCAGATACGCGTCCGGATACTCCTCGAACACGGCGACGACGCATGCTTCGCCGTCGACCAAGCCTTGCGCGACGAAATGCGTGGCGAAGGTCGTCTTGCCGCTGCCCGCCGGCCCCGTGAGCAGCACCACGTAGCCGGCGGGAATGCCGCCGCCGGTCATTTCATCGAGTCCGGGCACGCCCGTGCCGAGACGAACGGCGGGCTCCATGCGGCGCGGGCGCTCCTGCTCGGGGATGCGCGGAAACACCTGCACGCCCGCGGCGCTCACGCGGAACGTGTGTAATCCCGGCATCGGGCCTCGACCGCGCACTTTGACCGCGCGCAGTTTGCGCGTCGCCGAATTCCGGTCCACGTCTTCCGACAACCACAGAATCGTATCGGCGATGGTGAACACCGGCTGGCGCTGTTCGGTGTCCGAATACTCGCCGATCAGGAACGACGTCACTTCCCGCGTCGTGAGTTGTTGCGCGAGACGGTTCACGAAGTGCGCCATCTCGAGCGAGCCGTCGAGCTCGCCGGCTCGATGTCCGCCGACGATGGTGCGGAATGAATCCACGGCGACGAACGCGGGCTCGGACGCCGCGACCTCGGTGACGACGCGCTCGAGCACCGCGTCCAAGTTGCCGCTCGCCGCCTCGACGGCGAGGTTGACGAACCGCACCGATGCCGGAACACGCGCGGCATCAAAGAACTCGAATTGCCGCTGGTAGCGAAGCATCTTTACGGTCGGCTCCCCCAACACCGTGAAGTAGAGCGCGCTCCGCTCGGCCGGCGTGCAGGATCGCGAGGTTCTCGGGGCTGTGCGCCGCCGCGGCAAGCGCCGCGTCCACGTCCACGTCCTCGACGAGTACGATCGGTTTCCCTGTAGCCATCACGGCGGGATATCCGAACGGGTCGTCGTCCCGCGGAGCCCGCTGGTCGTTGAGCAACGTGGCGATCGCCTGATCGGCCGCGTCGGCGCGTGGAATCGCGAGGCGAATGAGTCGCCCGTCAGACTCCGCCAAATCGACGATCGCCCACGAGTCCGCGCCCGGCAGGCAGACCCCGGACAGCGTCTTGCGCATCTCCGATTCGTCGAGCGATGCAGCCAGTCGTTCCTGTAAGCCCGCCAAATAGTCGAGTCGAGCGGACCGGCGCTCGGCGGCATCGGCACGATCGGTTTCAGCGAGCGCCGCGGAAATCAACCGGCCGGCAATGGTCTGCTCGGTGTACGCCGTCACGCGGTCTGCCGAGCCGCGTCACTTCCCGCCGTCGCGTTGATCGTAAGGCGCACCGCTCCTTCACATCGATATCGTCCCGCGCCTATGAACACTATGCTCGGTCGGCTCGACTTGGTATCGCGCGAACGGGTAAATAAAGAATCAGCGCCGGGAGCGCGATTATTCGGCGAGCGACATGCCGGTCGGCGTCAAGAGTCTACCTGTGGGATGGCCAGTGCGAAGGTCGCGGCCTCGAGCACTTGCGCACGAACCGGCATCCATCGGAGCTGGCCGGACAGGAGCGACGGGCGGTCGGCGCCGCACGCCCGCCCCGTGTCCTCGACGACCGCGCCCAGAAAGGCGAGAACGGCCGGATCATCGAGGCCGCCGCATCGGAGCTCGTGGCTCGCGTCGCCGACGGCATCGCTGAGCTGCCGGCGCGACATGTGTCGGCGGCCGCGTAGCGCATCGATGAGTGCACGGCCGAATCGGCCGCGCGTGCTCATCGTGAGCCGGTCGGCACGGGAGGAAAGGTCGGGGATGGTAGTGATTGCACGGTTCATGATCGAATGGTAACGCTCGCTGCCTCGGCACCGCTATCGCACGAATGGGCGAGACGCGTCACGCACCGCCGACCGGACTGGAGCAGTGCCATCTCGCATGCGGACGCGAGACCACGGGATGCGGTCTAGCCCCTTCGTGCGATTGCGCCGCTCGGCGTCGAATCCTACGCTGCATCGTAGGATCGTCTCGACTCGCCGTTCTCACCCTGCCCGCCACGCCCACGGACGCGGAGTACGCATCATGATGACCCAGGACACGTACACGATCCCGATCACGATTCTCATCTGTGACGACGATGAAGGTGATCGGATGTGCACGCAGCAGGCACTCCAGGACGCGCACATCGTCAACGACCTGCGATTCGTCGAAGATGGCGAGCAGCTGCTCGACTACTTGCAACGCCGCGGCGCGTACGCCGGCGAGACGGGAGCCGCGCCGCGCCCGGGGCTGATTCTGCTCGACCTCGACCTGCCGCGAATGGACGGCCTCGAAACCATCGAGCGGATCAAAGCCGATCCAACGCTCGTCGACATTCCCATGATGATGCTCACGACGTCCCGGCTCGACTCCGACGTCATCGACAGCCATCGACTCGGCGCCAGCTCGTTCATCACGAAGCCGCTGACGTTCTCGGGGTTCGTCGGCGCGATGAACGTGCTCGGGCGGTTCGGCTTTGAGCTGCTGGAATCGCGACCGACGGCGCCGTAAGCGAATGGCGATGCTGCAAGAGGTGCAGAAGCTGCTCGCCGCCGACCTGCCCGCGGGACGCACCCGGCGGTCGTCGCCCATTGCAGTCGTGATTTGCATCGTCGTCGTCATCGCGACGCTCCGATTGGGACGTGCCCTCGCCCTACCGATCGTGATCGCGGTCCTGCTGACCCTCACGTTTCGGGCACCTGTTCGCTGGCTCGCGCGCCACCGCATCCCCGCCCGCCTCGGGGCGGCACTCGTCGTCTTCGGAGTGATTGGACTGGTCGGCGGCGCGACGGCGCTGGTCGCGTCGCCCGCGATGGAGTGGATTGCCTCCGCGCCACGAACCATCCAAACGGTCGAGGCGAAGGTTCGCCGCGTCATGAAGCCCCTCAACGCGCTCGAGCAATCCGCCGACCGTATGCAGCAGGCGGCGGGAACGCCGGGGACAAGGCCGCCGACTATGGTGCAGGTCGTGAGCCCGGGCATGGTGGAGCGCCTCACCACCGGCTCGCTGACGGCCATTCCCGCCACGCTCAGCGTTGTCTTTCTGACGTACTTTCTGCTCGCGAACGACGCGCTCGGCCGGCGAAAGCTCGCCGGTTTGTTGCCTGGCCCGGTCGAGCTCGACCGCCGTGAGCGCCTGCTCGATCAGATCGAGATGGCGGCGTCTCATTTTCTCGTGACGGTGTCACTCGTCAATCTCTGTGTCGGCGTCGCGACCGCGCTCGCTCTCGCGTTGATCGGGGTTCCGAACGCGGTGCTGTGGGGATCGATCGCCGCCGTGTTGAACTTCGTCCCCTACCTTGGCGCGACGGTGACGCTCACGCTCATCACGATCGCGGCCACCGCGAGCATCGACTCGCTACCCCATGCGCTCGTCGCGCCCGCCGTGTTTCTCGCGATTCACCTCACGGAGAGCAACGTCGTGACGCCGTTCGCGTTGGGACGCCACCTCCCGCTGAATACGGTCGCGATCTTTCTCGGCCTGTTGTTCTTCGGGTGGATGTGGGGAATTCCCGGGGCCGTGCTCGCCGTGCCGCTCACGGTCTGCGTTCGCCTCGTGTGCGATTATGTCCCGGCGCTCGGGCACGTGGGCGAGCTACTCGACAACTGAATCGGACGCCGTCACGCGCCGTCCCGGCGAAGGTACGCGGCGATCTGCAGCCGAGTGTGCAGCGCCAGCTTGTCCATCACGTTTCGCACATGACTCTTCACGGTGTGCGACGCGATGTTGAGCCGCTGCGCGATTTCCTTGTTGCTCAGGCCTTCGCCGATCAGCTCGATCACCTCGCGCTCGCGCCGGGTCATGCGCACATCGTCGATGATCCGGGCGGGTTCTGCGGTTTCGACGACCTTCGCGATTTGCGAGAAGAGCGACTGCGTCATGCGCGCGGGCAACACCTTGTCGCCGGCGGCGACGGACCGGATGGTGGCGACGAATTCGTCGAACGTCGCGTCCTTGAGCATGAACCCGCACACGCCCGCATTGACGAACGCCATGGTGTCGTCGCTCATCGGGAGGAGGTCCATGACGATGATCCTGACGGAGGGACACCGCTTCACGAGTGCCGTCGCCACACTCAGGCTGTCATCGTCGGCCAATCCGACGTCGAGGAGCACGACATCCGGCCTCGTTTGTTCGATGAACGCCGGGTCTGCGACGGCGGCGGCGACAACGGTCAAGTCGGGAACGGCGCTCAGCATCGTGGCCAATGCTTCGCGCACGAGTCGATTGTCGTCGACCACCGCCACGGTGATCGTGCGATCGCCGTCAGAAAAAATCGACGTCATGAGCCGCCTCGTGCAGCGTTCAGCGAGCGATGTGTGCCGATCCGCGGTGCGCGGACCGCCACATCAAACATACACGGCTCGACTCACATGTTCACTTCGTTCACTTCGCGGCTACGAGCTCGTCCTCGAGCGTCGACGTGATGGACGTACCAATCGGCACCACCACGTCTCGGTACGCATATCGCACCGCGGCCGCACGCCACGAGCACGGACACCAGCACGAACGCGAACATACTCGAACGAATCAGTCTGAGCATGTCATTCCGCCGTGCGGAGAGAAAAGAGAAAAGTGTTACTACCGATTCACGCAATTCCATGGGCCACGCAGGCCGACGACGCCGCCCCGCGCTGCATCGGTGGTGTGGATAGCGTCGTTGTTGATGGCAAGATGATGACGGGCCATCAGGCATTCCTCGCGACATTCGAGAACTCATACAGCAGCCGTGATATGACTTGGAGCGTACGCGCGGCGGCCTCGGCGCAGCCATCGCCTGAAGGAATGACGCCCGACCTGCTTCTTTCGCGTGATGGCGCGGCGTTAGTAGATGTAGATCCGCGCCCCGACCGGCACGTTGTCGTACAGCCACTTGATATCATCGTCGCCGAGACGGATGCAGCCGTGCGTGGCGGCGGTCCCGATGCTCTGCTTGTCCGGTGTGCCGTGCAACAAGTACCCCTCGCCGAGGTCGAGACGATACCTCCCGAGCGCACCGACGACCCGGCGGTTCTGCGTGCCGATCGGCGGCATGTACAAGGTTTCGTCGAACACGATGTGCTCATCGATTGGTAGCGCGTCGAACGCAATGCTGTCGCTCGACACGCCCACGACGCCATTCTGGATCTCGAGTCGGCGGCCATCCGCGAGCACGATCCCCCGCCCCGCGTCAATCTTCGCGAGCTTGAGATCATTCTCTTCCGCCGTCTGCACGTAGAACCATTCGGGCGGCACCCACACCGGCCCGGAATCTTTCGCGATCACTCGTCGCTCGCCGCGCGGCGTGTCGAACTTCCACTTCTGCCCGCGATAGCGCAGCCTCGTGCCGACGCCGATCGCGACGCTCGACGAACGCACCGTGTCTCCGTCAGCCTCGATCACCCAGAGCCGCCGCTCGGCGAGCGACACGACGATGCGGAATCCCGATGCGTGCTTCGCCATGCGCTCCGCCGCGGCCGGTGAGACTGCCAGCGGCGCCTGCGCGCTGAGACCGCACAGCGCGGCGAGCATGAGCACCAGCGCGATGGCGAGCACCGACTTCGCGCGCGTTCGTCCCGTTCGATGCGTGAACATGAATCCCTCCAGTTCCTTCGAGAAACGAAACGGGGACGGCTCGCGATTCTCGTCAACCATCCCCGCGACGTGCCGTCCGTCGTTGACTGGTTAGAACCAGTTCATCCCGAGGAGGATCGGCACCGCACGCGCCGAGAGCGCATTCGGAGACTTGAAGTCGATCAGGCGTGATTCGACGAACAGCTCCTTGTGGCCGAACGAGAGTGTCGCGCCGGCGCCGCCGTTCCATCCGAGCTGGTTCGCGCTGCTTGGCGCCGAGGTGTTCGTCGGACCCGTGCCGCAGCAGACATCCGCGCGCATATCCATTTGCAGGTTTCGATACGACGCGTAGGTGAGGCCGCCGACGCCAACAACCCGAAGCGCGGTGAGAGGCCGAGAAGGTGCGTCAGCACCGGAAGCGCGAGACGCAGATCCGCGTTGCCCGTAAGCAGCTGTCCGTTGACATGTGCCTGCGCGTATGCCGCGTCCTGGCCAAAGCGCGCGTAGTTCATGTCGACTCTGATGCCGAGCGGCACCCCGGGAACGTTCCATCCCAGCTGCACCTGCCCGCCCATACCGGCGTTATTCGCTTGAAAGAGTGAGCCGGTCGGCGATGTCGTCCCCGCCGCGAGGCCGAAGTAGAGCCCATCAAGCACGCGCACTATGGAGGGCGCCGGCATCGGCGCGCGTTCGGTACACGGTGACGGTGTCGCGGCGAGCGACTACGACCTCGGCGCCCGGACCGGTCTCTTTGGTGATGTGAATCCGCTGCGCCGACGTGGCCTTCATCTTCGTGGAGTCGGGAGCGCCTTGCGCGTGGAGCATCGGTGCGGAGGCGAACACGGTCAATGCCGTGGTGACGATCCAGCGTGCTGACGTCGAATGTGACATGAATCCCTCCGGGATTCGGGGAAGTGCTGCCTCGCACGCATGGTAGCCCTCATCGGGGACCGGAAACCATCACACCTAAGGAGTAATCCTGTTGGGAGACGATCAACCGGACGCTCGCGTTGGTCGTCCGTTACAGCGTTCGACTGCGCGAAGCAACGGGCCGATCACGGACTTGGTAGTTCCGCCACGCCCAACGGTCACCACCGGCTCTCGAACGCGGTTACGGTCCGGGTTGGCGCTCCGACCGGCTAAGAAAATGGCCCGCCGGGATCGGCGGGCCGTTCGGAACAATCGAGGCTCATTGCGGCCAACCTCGTTCTCCTCAAACGCTCTCGTCGCGAAGCGTCGATGGATCCCGAGAGTATTGTCGCCGTCTGCGTTCGCGGCCCGCCGTAGCGCCCTAGTTGACGGCGGACGCGGGTTGATCACCGAGATAGCCCGCCGTCGAATCGAACGAAGGTGAGCGTCGCTTGTAGTTCAATCGACCCGCGTCGCTGATAATGGGTCCACGCGTGATGCACGTCGCGCCGGAATCCAAACCGCAAGCAGTGCGGCGCTCGCAAGAATCGCGACGACTCCGGCGTACGTGCCGGGGTCGAACGGCGAGAGGTCGAACAGCAACGCCCGTAACACTCGCGTCGTCGCGAGGGCACCGGCGATCCCGAGGGCACTGCCGATTGCTACGAGGGCCGCGCCTTCGCCTACGATGAGTCGCTGCACCCGCGCGCCATCCGCCCCCAACGCAATGCGAATTCCAATTTCGCGAGTGCGCGTCGCGACCGCCAACGACATGACTCCGTAGATGCCGATTGCAGCAAGCAGCAGGGCCGTGATCGCGAACAACGTCAACAGCACGGCACTGAAGCGCGCCCGTGCCGTGGCGTCGGCCGCGCGGTCACGCATCGGCCGCATATCTGACAGGACCGAGGAGGGCGCGACAGCGCGAATCGCGCGGCGCACCGCTCCACCGAGCGACGACGGATCGACCGTCGCGCGAACGAAGAGCGTCATATCCGTGAACGGCGACTGGTAGACCGACGCGTAGACGCTCGCGGTGGCCGCGGAGTCCGCGCGCCGGCGCACGTCGCCGACGACACCGATCACTTCGGCGTCCTTCAGGCCGCCCATCCCAAGCTCGATGTGCTTTCCAATCGGATCCTCGTTCGGCCAGAATTTTCGAACGGCCGCTTCGTTCACGACTACCACCTGCTGCGTGCCTGCGCGGTCCGCCGCACTGAAGATGCGGCCGCGTTCGAGCGGAACGCGCATCGTCGCGAACCATGTGGGCGATGCCCAGTCTATGCCCACGCTCGGGCTGTTTGCGATATCCACCTCGCGGCGGTCGAGGAAGCGGATGTTGGTCGAGTTGCACGCTCCGGCGAGCGGCGGGCAGTTGTTGAGTGACGCGTCGGCAACGCCCGGCAGGGCCGCGATGCGCTCGAGAACTTCCGTGAAGAGCGGAGGCACCGATTCGCGTTTGACCGTGTCGCCGGCGACGCTGAGGCGAACGGTGAGCACGTCGTGCCCGTCGAATCCCGTATCCACCGAAAGCAACTTGCCGAGGCTTCGGATCATCAAACCCGAACCGGCAAGCAGGATGAGAGCAAGCGCGAACTCCGCGATCACCAATACGCGCCGCCCGACCAGCGCGTGACCGGCGCCGCGCTTCGCCTCGGAGGCGCCAGCCTTCAGCGCATCCGCGAGAGAGGAATGCGTTATGGGGATTGCAGGAGCAAGTCCGAAGGCGGCGCCAATGACGAGCGCAACGCCGAAGGCGAACGCCAGCGCAACCCAATCCAAAGAGATTGAGGACATTGTGATCGCACCGACCGCGCCGGGCCGGTCGACACGGAGAATCGTCGCCGGGTTCAGGGACGAGAGTGCGCGCACGCCGAACCACGCGACCAGCGCGCCGCCCGCGCCGCCAAGGAGTGCGAGGAGCAATCCCTCCGTGAGCAGAAGGCGCACAACGCGCGTGCGATTCGCGCCCATCGCGAAGCGGATAGCCATTTCGCGCTGCCGTGCTCGAGCGCGGCCCAGGAGCAGGTTGCCAACATTGGCGCAGGTGATCAACAGCACGAGCGCGACTGCGGCGAAGAGCACCAGCACGGAGCGTCTGACGAGCGGAGCGACACGCGCGTTGTCGAGCGGCTCCGAAGCCGCGCCCCACTTCACCTTGTCCCAGTCGTTGGGATGAGCGTCGTTCACTACAACGCCAAGCCGCTTGACCTCCGCGGTGGCTTGCGGGGTGGCGACACCCGCCGCGCGACGCGCGACAAGCCAGAAGCTGTGCGACTGTGCGGTGAGTCTCGTCGCCGGCTGGACCGTGATGGGGACGAAGATGTCGGCTTGCCCGGTCAGGCCGCGGAAGCCGGGTGGTGTGACGCCGATGATCACGAACGGATCTCGGTTCAGGTCAATCGTCTTCCCAATGACCAGAGAGTCGCCGTTGAAGCGGCGCACCCAAAACTCATATGAAAGAATCGTCACTCCGGACACGCCGAACTGCGTGTCGAGATCGCGATCGAAGTCATGGCCCAAGACGGGCGCAATCCCCAACGTGCGAAGGTAGCTGGCGCTGACGGACTCCGCCCCGATGCTCTCCGCCGTTCCGCTCGTCACTCGGAACCGGTCCGGCCCGTAGAGCGCGAGCTCGGAGAACACTCGTTGTGCGGCCCGGAACGTGAGGAACTTGGGATACGACCAGACCGACTGGTCGTCAGCGGGCCGGTCGCCTCGCGGCGGTTTCACCAATGTGACTTTCATCAACTCGTCGGGCGCCGCGTACGGCAGGGAGCGAAACAAGAGCGCGTTCGTCGCGCTGAAGAGGGCCGTTGTCGCGCCGATGCCGAGGGCAAGCGAGAGTACGGCGACGGCCGTGAGCGCCGGCCTCCGCATGAGCCCCCTCACGGCGAAGCGAAGGTCCTGCGCGCGCTGTTCGAGGCCGATCATTCCCCACATGTCGTGACTCTCTTGCTGGATGGTGGTCCGGTTGCCGAACCTGCGGCGCGCCGCCAGTCGCGCTTCACCTTCGGCCACGCCGGCGCGTTGGAGCGACTCCGCGCGCATCGCGACGTGGAGCCGCATCTCCTCTTCGAGATCGGCCGCCATTCGGTCTCGGCGCAGGAGAAACACGAGGCGCCGCCAGAACTCACCAGGGAACGACATCGGTCAAGCGGGGCGGAGGATGCGGACGATGGCGGCTGAGACAGTCGTGTAGTCCACGACCTTGCGGTTGAACTGCCGCCGCCCGGCGGGCCTGAGTCGGGAGGGCCGGGCGCGGCGGCTGTCCGCCGTGCGGCCCCATGTCCCGCGAATCCAACCTTTGATGAGCATTCGCTGAAGTGCCGGATACAACGAACCGTCCTCGACAGGCAGCACGTCCGGGGAGGCCCGCTGAACGGCCCCAGCGATCTCGACTCCGTGTAGGGCATCACCGCGTGTGAGCGTGCCGAGAATCAGCATGTCCAGTGTTCCTGGGGCGGGATTTCGTGGCGCGGGCGCGTCATGACATAGATAGGCTATGTTACGGTCCGCCGTGCGTGTCAAGTGACATTGCAGTCGTCGCGTTCCCCGGTGGGTCGAACCGATCGGCGAAGGTTTGCCTGACGCGCGCCGGCACTGGCCCCGGAAGCCCGGACAACGCATTTGGACGTCGTCGGTCCGACCTCGCGAGATCCTCGCATGCTCACGAGGAATGCGAGAACTCTAAATCGCGCATCGTCATGCGTTTGCGCCGATCGAACCGGCGACAAATCGCCGAGCGACAGTGGATCACGGGTCGGGGCCGGCGTCCTTCGCGCGGATCGCCGCGGCGAGGATGCTGAAGACGATGACCGGAACGTCATCGAGTGCCGGGTCGCTCCGCACGAGCCGGCACAGGGTCAGTCCGTCGATCGTCCTGTTCAAGAAGAATGATTGCAGCGCTCGAACCCGCCGGTCCCGCTCGACGATCAGGATCACGCCGCTAGCTAGACACGGGCGCGTCCATCCATCCGATCCCCGAGATGTCCGAAGTAGGCTTCGACGCACCACAGGATGACGCGGCGCATGACGGCCTGTTGCTCCATCTTCGACGTCGCCTTCGCCATCGACTTCTCGATCAGCTCCGTGAGCGCGAAGATGACGCGCCCGGGCGACGTTCCGGCGTGATGCTCCTCCCGGACGTACGTCCAGACGCCTCGGCGCAGCATCGATTCGTCGATCGGCCGGGCCGCGAGCGCCGCGCAGATGACCGCCTCGAGATCCTGCGTGTCCTCGAGCTGCGCGAGCGTGCGCGGTTCGACGCGCGGGGTTCGAGACCGACTCATCGAGCCTCCCTGACTGGACGCGAAGACGCTGGCCAGAAAATGGCTCGAGGCGTACCGCGCGCACGAAGCGCGACAGGGAGCGCCGAAAGGGAGCCGCCGGAGGCTGCTCACCAGCTACATGGTAATCTAATCGCTGGCGCGGCTTGCCGCTCGACTACGGCGCTCGGTCGGCGCCAAGCAGGATGACCACGGAGTGGCGCACGCCGTCGTCGACCAGACTGATCCACCCGTCGGTCACCGCCGTGCCGTCCACGGTCATCGACAGAATGCCGCGTGATGCGCTCGTTGAATTCTTCACGCTGACGGCGTAGAGGCTGCCGCCAAACCGATAGTCGACCTCGAAGCCCGGCCACACCGCGGGAATGCACGGGTCGAACCTGAGTTGTGCGCCGCGCTTCTCGAAGCCGAGGATCCCTTCCAGCGCGACGCGGTAGCTCCAGCTTGCCGCACCGGTGTACCACGACCATCCGCCGCGGCCTTCGTGGCCGGACGCCGCATACACGTCGCCGGCGATGACGTACGGCTCCGTCGCGTAGCGGCGCGCATCCTCCGGCGTCCGCGTGCGCGCCAGCGGATTGAGCATTCTCATAAGCGCCACCGCACGGTCACCGTCGCCGAGCCGCGCGAACGCGAGCACGGTCCAGAACGCCGCGTGCGTATACTGAGCCCCGTTCTCGCGTATGCCCGGCAGATATCCCTTGATGTACCCCGGATCGCGCGGCGACCGATCGAACGGCGGGGCAAGCAACAGGACGAGGCCGGTGTCGTCGCGAATCAAGTGCTCGTTCACGGATTGCATGGCGGCGCGAGCGCGCTCCGGATCCGCGGCGCCGGACAACACGGCCCAGCTCTGCGCGATGGCGTCGATGCGGCATTCGTCGTTCGCGGCCGTGCCGAGCGCTGTACCGTCGTCGTAGAACGCGCGGCGATACCACGCGCCGTCCCACGCGCTGCGCTCGGCCGCGGCGGCGTAGTCATCGGCGCGCGCGCGCCACCGCGTCGCGGCATCGACGTCGCTGCGCCCCTCGGCGTGTGCCGAGAACTCACGCAGCGTCGTCGCGAGGAACCACGCCAGCCACACGCTCTCGCCCTTCCCTCCCACGCCGACGCGATTCATGCCGTCGTTCCAATCCCCCGCGCCGATGAGCGGCAATCCGTGATCGCCCACCGTGCAGGCGCGGTCGATCGCACGTACGCAGTGTTCGTACAGCGATCCGGTGTGCGCGCTCACGGTGGGGAGATCATACGCTTCCTGCTCGCCGGGGACGAGCTCACGCATCTCCAGATACGCGACGCGTTCGTCCAAGACGCCGCTGTCGCCCGTGACGCGCACGTAGTGCGCGGCGACGAACGGCAACCAGGCGAGATCGTCGGAGAACCGCGTTCGCACGCCGCGTCCGGACGGCTCATGCCACCAGTGCTGCACGTCCCCCTCGACGAACTGGCGGCTTGCGGCGCGCAGCAGATGGGCGCGAGCGATCGCAGGTTCGGCGTACACGAACGCCATCGAATCCTGGAGCTGGTCGCGAAAGCCGTACGCTCCACTCGATTGATAGAACGCCGATCGCGCCCACATGCGACAGGAGAGTGCTTGATACAAGGACCAGCGATTGACGAGGGCGTCGAAGTCGGCGTCGGGTGTTCGCGCGGTGATGACCGACAGCCGGTCGTTCCACGCGTCGGCGGCAGTGTGAACGGCGGCGGCGGCGGCCTCGGGCGACGTGTATCGCTCGATCAGCTCGCGGGCCGCGGCATCAGTTTCCGCGACGCCGAGCAGCACGACGACATCGCGCGTCTCGTTCGGCGCCAGGGTGATCGCGCACCGCAGCGCCGCGCACGGATCGTAGCCGGCGCCGCTCGCGCCAGAGAGCTGCGGCGCCCGCAGCCCAGCGGGCGACACCAGGTCGCCGGTCCGCCCGATGAAGTGATCGCGCCGCGCCGTGTGACTCGTGACGCGTTCGCTGATCCAGGAGAACGCCGTGCGATTCGCGAAGTCGGGCGCGAAGCAGTTCTGCGCGAGCACGGCGCCCGAGGCCGCGTCGTATCGCGTATGCAGCTGATGTCGCGTATGCTCGCGTTCCGCGCCGAGCACCCATTCGACGTAGCTCGTCAGGGACAGATGCCGCGAGGTCGGGCCGCGATTCACAATTCGTAAATGTGAGATCTTTACCGCGTCGGCGCGCGGCACGCCGAGCGTGAGCTCGGTCGCGATGTTTCCGCGCGTGTGCGAGAACCGCGTCACGCCGGGCGCGTGCGTCACCTCGTAGCGCGGCGACTGCGACGCGCGGCCGGCGGCGGCGTTCGGCCCCGGTGTCGGCGACCACGTTTCCCCCGTCTCGGTGTCGCGCAGGTAGATGACTTCACCGCACGGGTCCGAGATGGGATCATTCGACCACGGCGTCAGCCGAAAGAAGTAGCTGTTCTCGGCCCACGAAAAACCGCCGCCGCGTTCGGTGACGCAAAACCCGATGGCCGGATTCGCGATGACGTTCGACCACGGCGCCGGCGGCACGCGCTCGCCCGCCACATCGACCGCGTAATCACCAGCCGCGGTCAGACCACCATACCCGTTCGCGGGCAGAGCAACCGCGCGCGCATCGACGGCGAGCGCGGGCCGCGGCGGCTCGTCGTCTTTGTTCGTCCTGGGTTCGGCGGGCGCGCGCGTGGCGTGGCTCAGGAGATTGGCGGCCACGATCTCACCGAGCCCGACGCCGTCGCATGCGACGTGAATGCGCGCCACGGAGCGCAGCAGCGCGGTCTCGTCGGCGGACAGGTGATCGGCGCGGCGAACGAACACGCCCCCTGGTTGCTCGAGCACACCGCCTTCGCTCGACGACATCGCGACGGTCATCAGCTGATCGTGCAGCTCCTGCGCGTAGGAATGCGCCTTCGTGTTCAGAATAACGAGATCCGACCGAATGCCCTTCATGCGCCAATACCGGTGGGCCACGAGGAGCTGGCGTACGCTCGCCAATCCAGCCGGCGTGCGGATCGTCGCGAGCACGATGGGCCAGTCGCCGGAGATCCCCTGCGCCCAGAGGGCGGCCTGCCCGGACGTCACGAGCGCGCGTTCGGCGGCGGGCGCGCGGAGCGCCTCGTGCGGATAGATCAGGGCCCCGGCGAGCTCCTGAAAGAGCGCGACGTCGGCCGGCGCGATGTCGAGATCGCGCAGCTCGACTTCGGCTTCCGTGCGCGCCAAGCTCAGGGCACGATCGCCGGCGGCGCTGTCGCGATACCGATCGGCGAGTTGAAGCGCCGCCTCTCGCGTCGAGGCCACCGCCGTCGTGAACGCGATCACCGCGGAGCGGCCCGGCTCGACTCGAACGCGGACGCGCAGCGCGACGACCGGGTCCAGCACGGCGCCGACGGTTCCGGACAACGCGCCATCGCGATCGAGCGCGAGTGGCGCACGAGCCGTTCTCCCGCGGCCGAGGAAGCGTGCGCGATCGGTTTCGCAGGTAATGTCGCCGATCAGTTCCGGACCCGCCGCGACCACGTGCACGCACCACGGCCACGCTTCGTCGGCGGAGCGCGGGCGGCGGCTCGCGAGCAGCGCACCGTCCTGCGCCCGTTCCGTCTCCACGAACAGCTTCTGGAACGCCGGGTGAGCGCGATCCGCGTTTGCGGGACAGAGGACGACTTCGCCATAGCTCGTCAGCTCCAGCTCGCGGGTGGCACGCGAGCGGTTGACGAGCGTCACGCGGCGCACTTCGGCCTGCTCGCTGGCGACAACGACGATCTCCGTATGCGTTTCCACCGCTCCGTCGCGCCGCTCGAACACGACGCGATCGGCGGCGAAGGAGGCGCGGTAGGACGACGGCTGGGCGCAGGTCGGCTGGTATCCGGCGGACCACAGCGTCGCCGCAGTGAGATCCTTGATGTAGATCCACTGCCCGGTGTCGTCACGCGTACCGTCGGCGCGCCAGCGCAACACGTCGATGTCGTTCGCTCTGCTGTAGCCGCTTCCCGCGTTCGTGAGCAGCACGCTGTACCCGTTGCCGCCAAGCAGCGCCACGTGCGGATCTGGCGTGTGCGGCGTGTTGACCTCGTGCACGGCGATTCGCGTCGCCGACGCGGCGGCCGGCGTCGCCACGGGGGCGTTGGACTGCGCCGGCCGCGGAACGTACCGGCGCGGAATACGCTCGTCGAGCAGGAGGGCGGTCGCGCGAACCGCCGCATCGGCCATGAACCGCCGCTGCCAGATGCCCTCACGCTCACGAGCAGCAACGCTCAACGCATTATCGAACGCGACGAGACTCATGCCGACATGATGGGCCATGTGCGTGCGGACGACGGCGAATCGCTCATCCTCGTCGTGTCGCGTGTAGTCGAGCGCGTCGTAAAAGCCGTAGAGGCCAAGCGCTCCGCGGCGCTCGAGGCGAGAGAAATTGTGCAACGCCGCGTGGGCGTCGACGGTCAGCCCCAATGCCGTCGCGTACGGCGCGACGACGAGATCCGAAGCAAGCCCGCGTTTGAGCGCGAGGTCGGGCACACCGAAGGCGCGATACTGATACGTCTCATGGCGATCGCGCAGATTGTACGCGGACTCGGAGATCCCCCATGGGACGTCGCGCGCGTCGCCATAGGCGATCTGGCGGCGCACCGCCGCATGGCACGTTTGATCGAGCAGCGAGAAGGGCCGCGCCGGCATCACGAGCAGCGGCATGAGATACTCGAACATCGTGCCGCTCCACGAGACGAGCGCCGTCGCGCCGTCGGCGACGCTGAGCGATCGGCCAAGATGAAACCAATGTTCGACCGGCACGTCGTTCTTCGAGATCGCCATGAAGCTCGCGAGCCGCGACTCCGACGCGAGCAGATCGTACAACGACTCGTCGCGCGTTCCGGCGCGCGCGTCGTAGCCGATGGAGAACAGCCGGCGGCGTTCGTCATACACGAGACGGAAATCCATGGCCGTCGCCATCTCGCGCGATCGCGCGGCGAGCGCCTCGAGTCGCGCGACGAGCGCCGCCGCGGCCGACGATGACGCCGCGATCTCGCGAAGCGAAACCGACGCATCGCATTCGGGATCGAGATCGAGGCTCGACAACTCGTCCGCCGTCGCTTGCAGACGCTGCCGCTCCCAAAGCACGGCCGCGGCGCTGTCCGAATCGACCGTCGCCGCTCGGCGGCGCAACTCGAGGTTGGCCGACTGATACGCGAGCAGCCGTTCGCCGATCCAAGTGCCTTTGACTTTCTCGCGCGGTCCGCCTTCGATTTCGATCGCCGCCCAGACGCGACCGTCATCGATCGGCGCGAGCGTCATCTCCAAACACCCCTGCGCGAGCGCGATGAGGTGCCCGGCGAGGTTACCCGAATCGACCGTTGAGACATACGGGGGATCGAGCACCGCGAGATCGGACAGGCCGTACCAATTGTAGAAGTGGCCGTGAATGCGCGGCATCTTCTCCATCGCGTCCAACGCGCGCTCGAGCCGATCGATCGTCTCGCCGCGCGTCAGAAATCCGAGATCCGCCGCCGACGCGGTGGCGAGCAGTTGGAGACCGATGTTCGTCGGTGACGTCCGCGATGCGATGAGCGGCTTCGGCGTCTCCTGGAAGTTGTCCGGCGCGAGCCAGTGCGTTTCCTCGGTGACGAAGCGATCGAAGTAGCGCCAATGATGGAGTGCGTAGCGCAGCGCCGAGGCTCGCTCCGCGCCGTCGAGCACGAGCGAGCGGCGCCGAACCGGCGCGCTCAGTGCCAGCACCGCTTCCGGTACGAGCATCCATATGAGTGTCAGCATCGTCCCTGCGGCCGCGACGGACCACCACATGACGCCGCGCGTCATTGGAGCGACGCCCGCATGCCACGCGACGATCGCCATGATGCTCGCGCCGAGCAGCACTGACGGCCACATGCGGCGCCACACCGATCGCCGACCGTGTCCTGTCGTTTGTTCGGCGTGCGACGCCGTTTGCCACTCGAGCATGTCACGGCGCGTCCACCGCACGCGAATCAACGTCCGCGCGATCGCGTCGACGGCCAACAACGCCTGGTCGGGGAGCAGCACGACGGCCAAAACGATCTGCTCGAGCGCGCGCGACGCATCGCGGGCGATGGCCGTGTAGTACGGATGCCAAGCTTGATCGCGCGGCGGGCGCGCGGCCGCGAACACCAGCGGGGTGATCCACGGCGTGGCGAAGGCGGCGAGGGCGGCCGCCGTCCACGTCATCCATGTTCCGGGAAGAATCGTCCATCCGCCAACGAGCCACATCAGCACCGCGACCGGTGTCGTGCTGCGGCGCAGATTGTCGGCGATCTTCCAGCGCGAGAGTGCCGACAGCGGATGGCGATTGGCGCCGGCATGACCGGGCACACGTGTCGTCAGCCAGCGCAGTAACTGCCAGTCTCCGCGCATCCATCGATGCGCGCGGCGAGCCGATGTGAGATAGCGCGACGGGTAGTCGTCGAACACTTCGATGTCGGTGACCAGTCCGGCGCGGGCGAACGTTCCCTCGAGCAAGTCGTGGCTGAGCAAACTGTTTTCGGGAAATCGGCCGTCCGTCGCCTGGCGAACGATGTCGACGTCGTAGATGCCCTTTCCCGTAAACGTGCCTTCGCCGAAGAGGTCCTGGTAGACGTCCGACACCGCGGTCGTGTACGGGTCGACACCCGGGTGGCCCGCGTAGATCGCGGCGAATCGCGACTCGCTCGCGCTCGGCAGCGACACGCTCACGCGCGGCTGGAGAATTCCATAACCGCGAACCACGCGACCGCGCGCCGCATCGTACAGGGCACCGTTCAGCGGGTGCGCGATCGTTCCGATCAGTGCCGCCGCGGCGGATCGCGGAAGCATCGTGTCGGCATCGAGCGTGATGACGTAGCGCGCATCGCGCAGCCATTCGAGATCGCCTTCGGTGACCGCGAACGCTTGCGCCGCCGCGCCGCGTATGAATTCGTTGAACTCGACGAGCTTGCCGCGCTTCCGCTCCCAGCCCATCCACACACCGTCGGCGTCATTCCATTTTCGCGCGCGATGCAGGATGTAGAAGGGCGCGTACGATTCGCCGTGTTCGCCGCGATACGCTTCGTTCAGCGCCCGAATGCCCGCGACCGCGGCGTCGACGATCGCCGCATCCTCCGCGGTGTGCTCGGTGGCCGCATCGAGGAAATCGCTCAGTAGCGCGAAGCGCACCTCGCGATCGCGATTGGCCAAGAACTGCACTTCGATGTGATCGAGCGCACGCGTCACCGCCTCGGGACTTCCCAGGAGCAATGGCACAACGACGACCGTGCGGTGGCGCTCGGGAACGCCGTCCGCATAGTCGAGACGCGCAAGACGGGATGCGGGGATGACGAGGTTCACGAGCTGATGCACGATCGCGACGGCCGCGTCCGCGGCCGGAAGGCACGCGAACGCGGCCGCGATCACGAACCACAACGCGCGGTCGGCGGACACCGCGACGAGCAGGAACGGCGAGAGCAACACGCCAAGCGTCGCGGCGAAAACGACTGACAGCGCGCCGAAATACGACGCGGCCGGATGCGCGAGGATGAGCTCGCGAAACCGCGCCGCGTGTCCGCCGCGAAATTCACACGCGCGCTCGAATGCGGGCCGCCCGTCGCCGATCAAATAGTGACCAACGTGATCACGACGCGCGTCGATCCCGTCGGCGTCCGCCGCGGTCCGTGCGGCACGAACGGCTTCGGCCGCGACGTGGTGTTCGTCGAGCGCCGAGCCCTTGGCGATCCGTTCGACGGCGTGCCGGTATTGGTCGCGTGTCGAGCGCGTCATGTGGGCGTACGCCTGCGCCGGATCCTCGCGCAGTGTCGTCTCCACGATGCTCACGGCCTCGACGAGCGTCGTCCAATCGATGTTCGCGACGTGGCGGAGGCTGGCGATGGAGTTCGCCATCACGAGCTGCGTGAGCGCGAGCTCTTGTGCCGAGCGCTGCGCCGCGTCTTCCACCGTCATGATGTCTTCGGCGAGCCACTGCTCGAGCCAGAGCAGCGGCATGAAGTCGGCGCGCCGGCTGCGAATCTGCTGGAGGAAGCGCGTGAGAAATGCGGCCGACAATGGCGGACCGCGATGCACGAATGCCGCGAGCTCGTCGTCATCCACCGGACTCGCGGCAATGAGACGCGACACCCACGCATCGGCGGACGCCCGGTCGGCAACCTCGCGCGACGCGCGAAGCGCCATGCGCCGAACGTTCTCGAGGTATCCAATGCGCAACATCGCCGGAATCGCCCACAGCTCTCCCAGGGTGAGCGCGCTCACGCGTTGGTATTCCGTGAGAATCATGCACACGCTCGCGTCATCGAGGCGGCCGTCCGTGTGCGTGATCAACTCGACGATGATGTCGTAGATCCGCGGATAGCCCGCGCGCGGTCCGCCGCCCGCGAGCTTCGGCAACTCGCGGTAGTAGCCGGCCGGGAGCATGGAGCGGATCTCCGGCAGTTGCTCCATCACGACGAAAAAGTTGTCGAGCAACCAGGCGCCCGCCGGTCCAACGTCGGCGCCACTCGCCGACGCGGCCGCGAGCGTATCGCGCGCCGCGTTCAAGGCGCGCTCGGTGGCGTCGAGCTGCGCGATCAGCGGCCCGCGGTCTCGGCGACGGAGCCATTGCGTCGCCGCGACAGGTGCCAGCGTGTGCCGGCGCGCCAACCGTCGCGCGTGCGAACCTAGCCGCGCCGCACCAAAGATCTCGCCCTTGATGGGACTCCGCTCGGCGGAGCCGTGGTCGTCGGGCACATCCGGTGCGTCCAGGGACAGCGTACGCGAAGCGGTCGTCACGCCTCGCGCATCAACGTCGACGTGCCGAGCAAGTCCTCGAGCTCATCCTCCGGCATCTCCTCCCACCCGGATGGAATCGGAGTGACCTGGCGCCGCTGGCGCGCCGACTCGAAGCGCAAGCACGGCATATCGAGATCGCGCGTCGCGAATCTCGCGGCGCCGGCGACGCGGCCGCGTGAGCGCGGCTCGCCACGCCGCTCGCGCGCGCGAATGAGCGTGAGCACGCGCGGCGGCGACTCCGCCACCGTCCATGCCACGCCGTCGCGGTCGGTGAAGCTGCGACGGATCATGCCGACCGCCTCCATGACGGGTTCGTCATTGTTACCGCCGGCCGACAGCGCCGCGCGCAACCGCGGCTCATCGCGCTCGTCCGAGCCGGTCCGCAACTTCGAGCAGTCGCGCCGCGCCGTTCTTTTTGAGCACGTAGGCATCCGCGCCGGAGGCGGCCGCCCACGCGCGGTCTTTCGGTTGGCCATGCGTGGTGTATGCCAATACCTTGGCGCGCCGCCGCGGCGCCGGAGTGCAGATCGCGTTCAGCAGGCAACGACTCTTGCGATTTCCGAGGTAGAGCTCGGTCACCACGAGATTGATTCGCGGATTGTCGATCAAGGACAGTGCGTCGTCGCCGCCGCTGGTCGCGATGACGGTGTAGCCGTCGGATTCGAGCGTCGCGCGAAGTTGCGCGCGCGAGTCGGCATCCGGCTCGACGATGAGGACGGTTCGGCCGGCGACTCTGCGCATGGCGCTCCCGATCAGAGGACAGCTGGACCGAGAGGCTCTCGAGTCGCCGGGGGCGGTAACGCCCGCGAGACCAGGGGGAGGTGGCGCACAGGCCACACACCAGCATTCGTAATATACACCGGCGGCGGGTCTTTGGCTCCGCGGCACCGGAATGCCGGCGGACTTTAGAAAACGCAAAACAAGCGGACGCGACGCGCGGCGGCGCCACGCGCCGGCTCGACGCGCGAGCTCATGGAGAGCTCATGGAGAGCTCATGGAGAGCTCATGGAGAGTTCACGGACTTTTGTCCGCCCGCGCCGCCAGCGTCGGGACTCCCGTCGTGATTCCGTGATACCGCTCGAGCGACTCGCCGATGACCGCGCCGCTCGCCGTGAGTCGATAGGTGCGGAAGTCAGTCGCGTGCTCGCTCCCGCGCATCTTGACCACCGACAGCACCTTGTGCAGCGCGCCGCCGATCTCGACGTAGCGCTGCACGAGAATGTCGTCGGTGATGAACGACACGCGCTCGTGCGTGAAGCGGCCGCCCGGGCTCGCGTCCATCACCTCGTCCGTCATCAGCACCGTCACGCCCGACACGGTGAGCGCGCCGACCAGCCGGTATAATGATTCTCTAAAGTCTGTGCGATAGCTGGGCGCGAGCGCCACCTCGAATCCCGAGAGCGAGTCGATGACGACGCGCGTGGCGCCGACGCGCTGGACGGCGCGCTCGATCTCGGCGAGCATCTCGTCCACCGACAAATCCAGCGGACGCAGATACGTCACGACCAATCGTCCGATGTCGATCATGTGTTCCAAGCCGGCGGACACCGTCTTGGCGCGCATCAGATACGCGTCGGGGTATTCCTCGAACACGGCGACGACGCAGGCCTCGCCGTCGACCAGGCCCTGCGCGACGAAGTGCGTCGCGAAGGTCGTCTTGCCACTGCCCGCCGGCCCGGTGAGGAGCACCACGTCGCCCGCCGGAATGCCGCCGCCCGTCATCTCATCCAGCCCAGGCACGCCGGTGCTGAGACGGACGACCGGCTGGAGCAGGCGCGGCCGCGCCTGCTCGGGAATCCGCGGAAAGACTTGTACGCCCGCCGTGCTGAGTCGAAAGGTGTGCAGTCCCGGCATCGGATTTCGACCGCGTACTTTCACCACGCGCAGTTTGCGCGTCGCCGAGTTGCGGTCGACGTCCTCGGACAACCACAGGATGGTGTCGGCGATCGTGAACACCGGCTGGCGCTGCTCGGTGTCCGAATACTCGCCGATCAGAAACGACGTGACTTCCCACGTGGTGAGTTGTTGCGCCAGGCGGTTGACGAAATGCGCCATGTCCAGCGACTCGTGCGATTCCCCCGCTCGACGTCCGCCGACGATGGTGCGAAACGAGTCGACCGCGACGAACGCCGGCTGGGCGGCCGCGACCTCGGCGATGACGCGCTGCAGCACGGCCTCGAGGTCGCCACTCGCGGCTTCCGCGGCGAGATTGACGAATCGCACGGCCGTCGGCACCCGGGCTGCATCAAAGAACTCGAATTGCCGCTGGTAGCGCAGCATCTTCACCGTCGGTTCGCCGAGTACCGTGAAATAGAGCGCCGACCGTTCGCGCGTCGCGTTGGCGAACAAGATCTGTTGCACCAGCGTCGTCTTGCCCGCGCCCGGGGCGCCCGCGATGAGGTTGAACGCATACTCGCAGAGGCCGCCGCCAAGCACGGCATCGAGCCCCGGAACACCGGTGGCGATGTTCCGCATCACCGAATCGTCGGACACGGATGGAGAAGCGGTCATGAATCGTCGGCGTGAAGGAGATTACGTACCATGTCCGCTCCGATGAGGGCGGTGAGAATGTCGACGAGCGCCGCGAGGACGGCTTCGAGCCCCGCGCGAGCGGCTGCGGCTCCGTGCGCCTCGATCGCCGGCATGACGTTCAGTGGAATGCCGGCGCTGTCGTCGGCGCGCCGCATGCTCGCGACCGCCGGGTGTTCGTGCTGAGCACGCGCAATCGCGCGATCGAGCAACGCGTCGAGTCCGTCGGCGCCGACGACACTTCTGAGATCGTCGACGACTTGCCCGGCAGCCCGCTGCATCGCCGCGCCGAGTGCCTCTGCCTGCACCTCGCCGTCCGCTCCGCGCTCCACGAGCCGTCGCGCCACCGCTTTCGCGTTGACAGAACCTCCGTCGCGCGACATGTGAATGGCACTCCTGGATGGGTCGTTGGCGCTACCGGCGCGTGTGGAGGGCGTCGTGCGCTTCCTGAGACTAGCGTACCTCCCAGGCACGCGCTATCACGGCAACGTCGAACTCTCGTTCAAACGAGAACGAGTACGACTGGAACCGACTGGAACCGACTGGAACCGACTGGAACCGTTCACAGAACCTGTTGCACGCTCTCGAGCACGCGAGCCAGGCTCACCGGCTTCGTCAGATACAGTTCCACGCCGGCCTCGCGCGCACGCTCCTCGTCTTGCGGCAGCGCCATCGCCGTCAGCGCGATGATGGGGATGTCCTTGGTCGCCGGATCGTCGCGCAACGCTCGCGCGGCGGTCCATCCGTCCATCCCCGGTAGCTCGACGTCCATCAGGATCACACTGGGCACGATCGAACGCGCCAGCGCGACGCCCCGCACGCCGTCGTGCGCCAGCACGACCTGATAGCCGGCGTGCTTGAGCCACACGGACATGATCACGCAATTGTCTTCGTTATCCTCGATGATGAGCAACGTCGCCGCTGGTGACGTCGTCATCACGAATCCGTGGCGCGCCGCGCCTGTTCAGCGCTCGGAAGCGTCAAACGAAACGCGGAGCCGACGTGGAGCTCGCTCGCGACGGAAAGCTCGCCGTGCATGCCGCGCGCGAGCTGGCGGGCGATCGCCAGGCCCAACCCGACACCGCCGCCGCGCTTCGCCGCCGTGCCCGGCAGTTGCACGAACGGCTCGAAGATGGAGTCGAGCTTGTCCGCGGCAATACCTTCGCCCTCGTCGCACACTTCGACGAAGCGGGCGGTTCGGCTCGTTCCACAGCGCACCACGAGCCGCGCCTGGTCGGGTGAATACTTCATCGCGTTCGTGATGAGGTTGATGAGAATTTGCCGAATCTTGTCGATGTCGCCGAGCGCCACCGCAGCTCCTGCTTCGCATGCTTCGTAGGTTACGACTTGCCCCTTCGCCTCGATGAGCGGCGCGACCATCTCCGCGGCCGCGACCGCGGCCGGTCCGAGATCGACGTCGGCGAGCGTGAACTCGGCGCGGCCGGTTTCGACGCGAACGTACGCAAGAATCTGGCTGATCAACGACAGCAAGTGCTGCTGATTCCAACGAATGCGCTCGAGGTCGCGACGTTGGTCGTTCGTGATCGGCCCGCGCACGCCCATTTCCATCAGCTCCGCGTAGCCGCCGATGGCGCTGAGCGGCGTGCGCAGCTCGTGCGTCACCTGCCCCAAGGCGTCGACCTTCGCGCGGTCGGAGTCCTCGGCGACCTTCCGGCGCCGATCCATCGCCGCGAATTGACGCACGTTGTCCAGCGCGCGTCCGCATGCCGCCGCCACCTGCTCGGCGAACTCGATCTCGTCGGCCGTGTACGCGGCACGAGCGCGGCGCGCAACGAACGTGATGGCGCCCGTGATGCGGCCGTTCGCGCGAATGGGCACCACCAGGCACGCGGCGAATCCGAGCGCACGGAGAACCGCGATGTTCTCCGGCCGGTGCGCCGCCGCGGCGAGCACGTCGTCCACATGCTCGGTCAGGGCGATCGTTTCTCCAGCACGCTTGACGGCCGGATAGCCGAACGGGTCGTCGTCGCGCGGAGCCCATTGACCGTTCAACTCATCCGCGATGGCCTGGTCGGCGGGATCGGCTCTCGGGATGGCGAGGCGCAGCAGATGATCGTCGGCCTCGACGAGATCAACAATGGCCCACGAGTCGGCGCCGGGAAGGCAGACGCCCGACAACGTCGTGCGCATCTCCGTCTCGTCGAGCGATGCAGCCAACCGTTCCTGAAGTCCCGCGAGGTAGTCGAGGCGATCCGAGAGTCGCTCCGCCGCGTCGGCGCGATCGGTTTCAGCGAGCGCGGCAACGATCAACCGACCGGCGATGGTCTGCTGGCTGATCGTCGTCATGCGATCCGGGCGGCGCTTCGACGCGTCCGGCCGGTCACTGCCCTCGCGCTGATCATGACGCACGGCTCCTCTGCACTTGTATCTACGTCGTCATCATGACGAGCACAATCGTGGCCATCGCGCGGCGTTCAGCCGGAATGTAGTCGGAATGCGGCACGCGGCGCGTGAACGGCACGTTGCGTGCGACCGATGACCGTGCCCCTTCCGTCGCAGCCTTGCCAATCGAACAACTCGGTTCCGCCGGCTCCGTCGCCCCGTTTGCTTTTCGAGGGCACCATGCTCAGCCGAGACACGACCGAGCTTCGCTCCCAATTGATCGAGCGCCTGCACGCGCACGAGGAGCAAGCGGATTTTCTGAAAAACGCCAGCCGGCTCGTCGCGAGCGCGACCACGCTCGCCATGAACGCGCACGGCCTCGACGAAACGCTCGCGTCGGTTGCCCGGTTCACGCTGCCGCATCCGAATGTCTGGAGCATCCTCGACCTGCGCCACGGCGAGGGACACGATTCGCCACCGCGCCGCGTCGCGGTGTTGCATCCTGACCCGCTCGTCCAGTCGGCGGCCGCCACACTGATCGACGGTTGGCCGCCTCCTCGCGATCGGAGAGGAGCGCCAAGCGTCTGGCGCACGGGCCGCACCGAGATCATCGCCGAGCTCTCCGACGACGCGCTCGCCAAAGTCGCCGGCTCGCGCGAGCAGCTGACCGCCTTGCGCGCCCTGCACGTGGGGGCCGTGATGGTCGTGCCGTTGCGCGTTCGCGACGACACGATCGGCTCGTTGACGTTCATCGGCCCGCGCGGCGGCCGCGCGTTCGACAATGCGGATCGCGTGCTGGCGGAGCAGATCGCGGCGGGCGCCGCGTTCGCGATCGACAACGCGATGCGCGCGGATGAACGCGCCAGGTCGATCGCCGCCGCCGAGGTGGCGTTGGCCGAGCGTCTCGCCTTCATGTCGTCGTTGAGCCACGGGCTTCGAACGCCGCTGCACGCGATCTTCGGATACGCACAGCTGCTCGCCGAGGGCGTTCGCGGCCCGCTCACCGGCGACCAACAGCACGACGTGCAGCGGATTCAGGCGAACGAACGCCACCTGCTGAATCTGGTGGACTCGGTGATCGCGTTCGCGCGGTGGGATGACGGCGAGAACCTCATCACTGAAGACGTGCCCGTGCATGACGCGGTGGCGAGCGCCAGGCGAGCGACGGAAGCAAGCGCCGCCGCCAGGCACATCATCAGCGGCGTGTCGGGCGATTCGGTCGATCGGGACATCTACGTTCGCGCCGACGCCACGCGCCTTGAGGAAATCCTGCTGCAGCTCATGACCAACGCCGTGCGCTTCTCGCGCCCCGGTGCGACGGTCACGGTCGACGCGCGGGTCGTCGGCGATTGTGTCTGGATCCGCGTCACCGATACCGGGATCGGGATCGCCGAGGAAGATCTCGGGCTGGTGTTTCAGCCGTTCGTCCGTGGACGCAACGCGCTGGCGCGCGCCGAAGAAGGCAGGCGCGAAGGGCGCGGGCTCGGACTCGCGATCAGCCGCAAGCTGGCGCGCGCGATGGGCGGCGAGGTGTCCGTCGTCAGCCAGGAAGGGGTCGGCTCCGCGTTTACCCTTGCCCTTCCCCGTGGGCGCGCTCCGCATGCCGGTAATGAGTAAACTCTAACCGCGCTGTTCCCCGCCCGCCGGACACGGCACGAACGCCGTGACACCGCGCAACTCGTCGACGTGGAGTCGAAACACCGTCGACGAACGGCGGACTCGCGGCGCGCGTCGCGGGTTCACGCTGGCGCGATCCCGCAACTCCATGATGCCTTGCAGCGCTACCGCGTCACCCAGCGTGCTCCCGGTGCTTTCGGCCTCGTAGCAGCCGCCGCGAACGATGACGCTCGAGACCCGAGTCGGATCCTGCAGCTCCGTAGCGGACAGCAGGAGCCAAGGACTTGCCGCAATGATCTTCCGCAGGCCGACGTCCGCGCGAAAATACACCCAGTCCTCGCGATACGCGTACCGGATGGGCCGAACATCCGCGTGGCGCCCCGTGGAGAACGCCAAGTGGCCGAAGCAAGCGCGCCGCAGCAGGGCCTCGCACTCGGCCGTCGTCATCGGCGTGTCCAGAAACTGGGATGGACCAACATTGGGCGCCGCTGTCATGAAACCATCCTCGGCGCGTTCTCGACGGCGCCGTCGCGAGTGAGGGTGAGCAAGACGGCCCCAGTCGTCCGCGGGCACTCCACACCGACAGCAGCGTGCACACCGCATGCCCGTGCATACGCACAGCCGCATCGTCGTCCTGTCGCGGCCGGCCGATGTCGACCCTGGGCCGGGCAAGCGACGGGATCGCGCGCGCGCGTCGACTCGCTGTTAGATAACTCTAATTATCCCGTTGTTCGTTGTTCGAACTCCACCGGCACGTCTTCAGACACATGCGGGGATCACCGAACCGCGCCGCGAGCAAAGCCGGTGCGCCTCGCTGGCAGTAGAGGTGCGCGTTATGCAAGCAGGAGCTTCGATTCATCGATGTGGTCAACTCAGCCAATCCCGAGGAACTGTGCCGAGATCTCGTGATGAGTCCGTTCCGCGCACGGTCGAGGAGATCGCGGATGCCAACGATCTCCGATCCGTCATTCAACAAGCGCTTGCCGCGAGGCCCGTCGACGACACGATGCTCCAGCGCGGAGTCTGGACGTACGTTGGGCTGGAGCGCGCGGCAGGAACATCTCCGGGGCAAGTCATTCTCGTTCTCAACGATCTGATCGATGACGCGGCCGGTATTCCCGCCGCCGCTCGCCACGAGTTGACGCGGCGCGCCATCCTGTGGTGCGTCGAAGCATACTTCGGCCACCTCGGCGGAAACGCCGTCGGGGGAGAGACCGTCTGACGGTGTTCCGACGACACGCCGCTGCGGTCGCTAGCGTGCGATCACATACGCGAAGATCGCCCAGAAGTGGCTCGCGCTGGCCACAATGACGCACAGGTGCCAGAACTCGTGAAAACCAATCGGTCCCACGCGCCGGCGCGGCCGTTGCCGCCAATACGCGAGCGCGCCCACCGTGTAGAACAATCCGCCGGTGAGCAGCCAGTCGACGAGCCGAGGATGTCCGCGAAGTGCCGGCAGAAGAAACAACACGGCCCAGCCCATCGCGAGATAGAACGCCGTCGCCTGACCGCGGCGCAACGGCCGACCCGTCAGATCGAGCAGCATTCCAATGGCCGCGAGCATCCAGACGGAGAGGAGCAGGAGGACGGCGTCCGTGCCGGGCCAGAGCGTTATCAGGCATAGAGGCGTGTAGGTCCCGGCGATGAACACGTAGATCATCGCGTGGTCGAGACGCTGATACAGCCGTTGCCGCGGTGAGGCCGGTCGCAGGTGGTAGAGCGCACTCGCCGCGAACATGAAAAACGCGGTGGCGCCGAAGGTCGTCGCGCTGACCAGGTGACGGATGGTACCGCGAGCGTGCGCTTCGCGAATGAGCAGGATTAGCCCGATACACGCGAGGGCCGCGCCGGCGAAATGAAACCAGCCATTGACTGGCTCGCGGCGGCCGCCGATCTCGGAACGGTTGACCAAGGCGGCCGTTCGCTGACTCACGATGGCGAGCGGCACTTCCTACGAGGCCGTGGAGCGCGGCTTGGCGGCGTCGAGCAACGCGCGGAGATGCTCTTCCGAGTACGAAGCCAAATCCCAGCTCCCAGGATCCTTGACCGTCGCCGACGCCTTCTCGACCGATCCGACGCGCTGAAAAAGAATGCGGGCGATCGGCGGCCCATCGGTGGTGTTCGCGGGCCCGCCACCGCCTTGAACGATACGGGCGGACCAGATGTTGCCGCCCGCGTCATGAAATTCGCGCGTCTGGTCCTCGACGTACTGCTGCTTCTCGTTCTTCTGCTCGTCGTTCATGTAGGCCTCGGATAGTGCTCAGCATCGCAAACCACCAGCCACCGGACGTCGGCGGCAGCATGCTTCGCCCGAGCCGATCCGCGCCGCTCCCCTGCCTGGGCCGCGAACCCACGCCCACGGCCACGGCCACGGCCACGGCCCTCGCTTTGTCGTTCTGCTGCGAGAATCTGCGAAGAATCTGCGAGAATCTGCGAGAATCTGCGAGACAACATCTGTCCACCGAGTCCGGCGATCCAAGGCTGATGCTAGGCGATTTATCAAGCAGAACCGCACTGAGATTCCGGAGCGATCCCGCGAGAGAGTGGCCAAGCGCTCAGCGCCCCTGCCAACCGACACCGAGTTGGAAAAAGGCATTCCTCTGTTCCTCGACCAGTTGTCCGAATGGATGGCCGATCCAAATGAAGATGCTGCGTTCGCTCCCGGCGCGACGAAGCACGGTGGCGACCTGTTGAGGATGGGTTTCTCGATCGCCCAAGTCGTCCACGATTATGGCGACGTCTGTCAAGCGATCACGGGCGTGGCTCTTGGCCAGGGCGCGCCCATCTCGACTGACGATTTTCGTGTTCTGAACAAGTGCTCGACGACGCCATCGCCGGTGCCGTGACGGAATACCAGCGCCTCCGTGAACGCTCGCGTGATCGGGATGCAACGGAGCGACTCGGCTACCTCGCACATGAGCTGCGCAACAAGGTACACACGGCGATGCTCGCGTACGGGGTCCTGAAGCAAGGCCAGCTTGGACTCGGAGGCAGCACCGGTGCCGTCCTCGGCCGCGGCCTCGGCGGCTTACAGGACCTCATCACCCAATCGCTCGCTGAGGTTCGGGTGGATGCAGGCGTGCAACATCGGGAACGTGTCGAGGTCAGCGAGATCGTTGAAGAGCTCGAAGCGGAAGCATCGATGGCGGCCAACGCCGCCGGACGGAAACTCTCGGCGAACACCTACACGGCGTTGTCCCGCGTGACGTCGCATGCGGCGCGGATCGCGTGCTCCAACTCTTCGCGCGTCACCGGCGCTTGGTCCTCGCGACCACCGCACGTGCTTCCTCATCCGTCTCGCTCGCGAGAACGGCCTTGCGCTCGGACGGCGTGAGCAAGTCGAGCGCGAGAAGCGTCTGGCGAAGTCGCGTGGCGCGTTCGCTTCGGTCGGTGAGAATCCGCTCGAGCTTCCCGGGCGACGCCGTGTCCAGCATTCTCAGCCATTCGCGCAGCGCGCGGCGTTCGCCAGACGACGCATGCTTCTCTCGCTCGGCGATGCGCGCACGCGCACGCTGCACGAGCATTGGATCACGTTTGAGCTTCGCCGCGACGGCGATCGCGAGGCGACGTGCGCGCGTGTCATGCTCGCCATGTGAGCCTAACGATTCTGATGAGGAACGTCTGCCCGCGGGCGTAACGAACGCCATTGGCGGGACGCCGTCGAGAGGCACAACCTGCGCAAATCGGTCAGGTTCGGCACTCGCCCGTCGCTCGATTTCGGTGCGAGTGAGACCGCTCACCGCGATCTGTACGCCGAATCGGCGCTCGATGTCGCTGATTCGGTCCGTGAGCGCATCGGTGAGCCGCGTCAGCGACCTCGAATCAGCGACGACCCATAGGCTCAGCGACTCCTCGCCGCCGCGCTCATCGTTCAACCCCTCGAGCCACGCCGCCGAGGGACGCGGCGAGACGGCCGCGAACGATACGCGGAGCGCTCCGACCATCGCCGCCACTCGCTGCGCCTCGGCGTTGAACAATTCGACCAGCGCGCCGCCGAGGGGATGCGCGGAGCGGAAGCGGAGTTGCCGACGCGCGCCGGCGCCAATGAATTCGACGATGCCGGTGCTCTCCAACGCTTCGAGCGCCGGGTACACCGACGTCCGACCGAGCAGTGCTCGGCGCGCGAGCTCGCCAGCAGTCATCGGTGTGTCGGTGCGGGACAGGACGCGGAGGAGACGCACGTTCGCCTCGGTACCGAGGATGGTGTTGAGCAGCGTCTGGACCGCGTTCTGGGAGCGGCGGGGTGGGCGCATGTCTGTCGTAATAGACGTTTGTCTGTTATATCCTACAATCGTCTCCTAGTAAGGACAACCCCCGATTCCACACCCCGCTCTCGGCCAAGCTCAAACCTTCGAGCCAGCTAGAGTGTCTCACCGACCGATGACGTTCGACCGACGCCGCTGCTCGATCCGGCACCCGCCGCCTTCAGCCCCGTTCCTCAACCCGTTCGGCAATGCATTCCGCCATACGCCGTCTCGAGCTCCCCTTCCGCACGCTGTTCAGGACTCCCTTCGTGACGATCGTCGCCATCCTGTCGCTCGGGCTGGGGATCGGCGCGAACGCCGGGATCTACTCGCTGTTCAACGAGATCCTGCTCGCGCCGCTGCCGGTTGCCCATCCCGAACGGCTGGTCAACTTCGCCAGTCCGGGCCCGCAAGTGATGTATTACAACTGCGGCGCGGCCGGGGACTGCGACGCGGCCTACGACTACCCGATGTTCCGCGACCTCGAGCGGGCGGCGCCGAAAGGACGGAGGACGACGTTCAGCGGGATCGCCGGGCACATGCCGTTCAACGTCAGCGTCGCCATGCCTGGACAGACCCCGGTCACCGGCGATGGGGTTCTCGTATCGGGATCCTACTTCCCGGTCCTCGGCCTCCAGCCGGCGCTCGGGCGCCTGCTCGACCGAACGGTCGATCAGCCCATCGAGGCGAATTACGTGACGGTGCTGAGTTACGCGTTCTGGCAAAACGCCCTCGGGGGGAACCCGGCGGTGCTCGGCAAACAGATCACGGTGAATGGCCAGCGGCTGACGATCATCGGCGTTGCACCGCGAGGGTTCAGCGGCACGACCCTGGGTGCGCGGCCCGACGTGTTCGTCCCGATCAGCATGGCCGGCCTCATGATCGACGGATGGAAGGGCGTCGAAACCGACCGCGACGAGCACTTCGTGTACATCTTCGGTCGCCTCGCGCCGGGCGCGACGATGGAACAGGCGGCCGCGTCGCTCAACCCCACGTATCACGCGATCATCAACGACGTCGAGGCGCCGCGCATCAAGGGCCTGGGCGTCCAGACCGCGGCTCGCTTCCGCGCCCAGGTCATCACGCTCAGCGACGGGCGGAGAGGCCAGAGCTCGGCCATCACGGCGTCACGGCTGCCGCTCACACTGCTCTTCGCCGTCACCGGCATCGTGCTGCTCATCGCCTGCGCCAACATTGCCAATCTGCTGCTGGCGCGCGCCGCGAACCGCACCACGGAGATGGCGGTGCGCCTCTCGCTCGGCGCAACGCGGCGGCAGCTCGTCACTCAGGTCCTCACCGAGTCACTGCTGCTCGCCGTGCTTGGCGGGATCGTGAGCATCGTCATCGCATACTGGACGCTGGGCGGAATCACCGCCCTGTTGTCGGCCGAGGCCGCACGGGCGTACGACTTTCATCTGAGCACGCAGGTCTTCGTGTTCACCGCGGTCGTCTCGCTGGCGACCGGAGTGCTCTTCGGGCTCGCGCCCGCGCTCTCGAGCACGCGGCCCGACCTGGTGACAGCGCTGCGCAACAACTCCGGCAAGCTCGCCGGCGATCGCGGCGCGGAACGCTTCCGCGCGTCGCTCGTCACCGTCCAGATCGCGCTGTCGATGGCGCTCCTGATCGGGGCGGGACTGTTCATCGAGAGCCTCCGGAACATCAGCCGCGTCGATCTTGGCATCGACATCGCGAACGTCGTGCAGTTCGGCATCTCGCCGGCGCGCAGCGGGTACGACAGCACTCGCACCATGGCGCTGTACGACCGTGTCGAGCAAACGCTCGCGGCGCTCCCCGGCGTGCGAGGCGTGACGTCGTCCACCGTTCCGCTGCTCGGAGGCAACAACCGGGGCCGGTCCGTGTCGGTCGAAGGATTCAGGAAAGTGGCCGACACCGATGACGGCTCGCGCTACAGCAACGTGGGGTCGAACTATTTCCACGTGCTCGGCGTGCCGCTCCTCGCGGGGCGCGACTTCACCGCGGCGGACAAGGCGGGCGCCACGAGAGTGGCCATCGTGAACGAGGCGTTCGCGAAGAAGTTCAATCTCGGCCGCACTGCGGTGGGCAAGCACATGTCCGTGTATAATGATTCTTTAAACATCGAGATCATTGGATTAGCCACAAATTCGAAATATTCGCAGGTGAAGGACAAGATTCCGCCCGTCTACTTCCTTCCATTGGCGCAGTCGGAGCTCCAGGGCGAGAACACGTTCTACGTGCGAACCGGCTTGCCCACGGACCAGAGCATTCGCGCCATCCGAGCGGCGATGCAGACGATCGACCCGAATTTGCCCCTCGCATCGTTCGAACCGCTGCCGCAGCAGGTACGCGAGAACGTCTATCTCGACCGCATGATCAGCACGTTGACGGTGGCGTTCGCGCTGCTGGCGACGCTGCTGGCGGCGATCGGCCTGTACGGCGTGCTGGCGTACTCGGTCGCGCAGCGCACGCGCGAGATCGGCGTGCGCATGGCACTGGGCGCGAACGCGGGTTCCGTGCGCTGGCTCGTGTTGCGCCGGGTGGGCGTGATGACATTGATTGGCGGGGCCATCGGGATCGCCGCCGCGCTGGGGCTGGGCCGGGCCGCCCGGTCGCTCCTGTACGAGCTCCAGGGATACGATCCGGTGGTGATCGCGGGGGCGGCGGCCGTGCTGACGATGGTCGCCTTCGCCGCGGGCTTTCTTCCGGCGCTCAGAGCCTCGCGGGTCGATCCAATGCAGGCGCTGAGATACGAGTAACGACGAGGGCGTGCGGGCCATATCGATGCGCCCTCGCTCGCTGCGACGCCGTCCAGAGCGTCAGGCGGAATGAGAAGAGCCCCGGCGCGATCGCGCCGGGGCTCTCAACATCTTGTCGTTCAACAACTCTGAAGGAGCGGGCGATGGGACTCGAACCCACGACGTCCAGCTTGGGAAGGAGACCGGTCTACCGGACCCACTATGCTGAATAGCACGGTACTCGAACGGCTTACGACCAGCACACCCTGACAGGAAAACGGTGAATCCCGACCGGAAAACTGAGTTGGTGGCCCCCCGGTGGACCCTGAGGCATCGTGCCTGTAACACCATCCCGAACGCGGTTCGCCAGATGGTGAAACGGCACCCGATTGTCATCAATCGTTCGGCGACGTTTTTCCCGTCGGCTGCAGCTCGCGTACGAAGGCCGCAACGCCTTCGGCCCTGACGATTTCGCGCGCGCGGTCCAGGTCGTTCACGCCGAGCACGCCTCCGGCGGTCGGCGCCGTCGGTCCCGTTGGCTGCAGAACGTTGTTGCCTCTGCGCAACTGGCGATAGACCGTGTCCATCAGTGCGTACAGATGGAGGTGCGCGAGAACGGGCGGGTGCTCGCGGGCATACTTCCTCAGCAACGGCGTCGTTGAATCGGGCCGCGATTCGATGATGTCGCTGATGTACCGGTGCAGGGTCTCGTGAAACAGGTACGAAGCGAACCGCGCGGTATCCCTCGCGACTGGAACACCGGCACTGTCGAACAGCAGCCGCACGTTGATCATGAGTGGAAAGCTCGTCGAGGGATACCCTGGACAGCTGATGAGCGCCGCCTTCGCTTCGGAGAACTTGAATGCACTGTGAGTGATGATCACCGTCGCACGAAACAGCTCCGGGCCCTGTCGCGACCACGAATCCCGCCACGCCGGAAGGTGCCGCATCGTCGCGGCGATTCGAGCGCTGTCGGGCGGCAACTTGGCGAGCGCAAAAAAAGATTGATCGATGGGCGAGTAATCGAACGTCACGTTCGGTACCGCAATAGTGCCGCGGGCGGTTTGGGCCGTCAGCAGGCCGCCAGCAGTGGCGAGCAGCGTCGCCATCTTCAAAAGGGTCGACATCTGAATGGGTTCAGAGCGCGTCACAGGCGCACTGTTCGGTCAAGGTACGCCACGGTGTGTGGTTGAGCCACCCTGGACCGACGCCGAGCTTACTATCCGAGAAACACGAACCCCCTGAGTCCGCGAGGAGCGGTCCAGGGGGTACATATAGCTCTCGTGAAGAGCGGGCGATGGGACTCGAACCCACGACGTCCAGCTTGGGAAGCGTGGCGAAGCTAAGGGGGTCGTTGCGTAAGTCGTTGATTTTCTGCGGCGGACGGCCAGCTTGCTTCGGTACGCGCTAACGAATTAGCGCAAAATCGAGCGTCAACGGTCCCCAACGGTCCCCAGGCTTGACCGACTAGTAAGCCACTGCCGCATCTCGTAACATGCATTATACTGCATATGCACTGACATGCATTAGCTGTAGCAGGTCGGCAAGCGACTTTGGATCACGGGCCGGAGACCCTATGAGATGGCTTGGGAAGTCGAATACACCGATGAGTTTGAAGCCTGGTGGCTCGAACTGGACGAGGACGAGCAGGAATCGATAACGGCATCCGTTGGTCTGCTCGAAGAGCGCGGACCGGCGCTGGGCTATCCGCACAGCTCGGATGTGAAGAACTCGCGGCATGGTCGCATGCGCGAATTGCGCATCCAGCATCGCGGGCGGCCTATTCGAGTCTTTTACGCGTGGGACCCGCGCCGCGTGTGCTTGTTGCTTATCGGCGGCGACAAGACCGGCGACGATCGATTCTACGAACGCATGATCGCGCACGCCGATGATCTCTACGACGAACACCTCGAAGCCTTGAGTCGGAAGGACGGTAACTATGAAGGGACAGGACAAGGGCCGTAATGTCGGGCACAAGAAGTTCAGTGAGCTGCGGGCGAAGATGTCGCCGGAGCGTCGTGCGCGTGCGACGGAGCGTACGAAGGCGATGCTCGCTGAGTTGCCGCTACAAGAGCTAAGACACGCGCGTGAACTAACCCAAGCGACGCTCGCTGAAACGATGGAGTGTGGTCAGGATGAGATTTCGAAGCTTGAGCGACGCGCCGATATGCTTGTCAGTACGCTCCGCCGCTATGTCGAGGCAATGGGCGGACGACTTGACATTGTCGCAACCTTCCCTGACGGCGAGGTTCGAATCTCAAACCTCGGTGACCTCGCCCATTCCGGCAGCTGAGTAACCAGACCCAGCAGCTTGCCTGACTCTCCGCACAAGGCCCTAGGGAAGGTCTGATTTAATAGAGTTTTCTCTTGTGCGGAATGGGCTTCGATGCGGTATTGCCGCGTCGAAGTCCTTTCTCTTTTCGGAGCGCGCCCCATGGGAGAGCAGCGGACGTTCGCCGGCGAAGGGTGGAGCACGAAGAAGCGCGTCACGCGGCGCGAGCGATTCCTGGCCGAGATGGATGCGGTGATTCCCTGGGCCGCGCTTGGCGCGTTGATCGCGCCGTACTATCCCACCGCCGGGAAGCGGGGGCGACCGCCGATGCCGCT